>CAZELW010000044.1:0-9571 GCA_964513135.1 uncultured Dehalococcoidales bacterium | reverse complement strand
AAGAGTATCTGGTATCTGCCGGTTTCTTCGGTGCCGGAAGGGTAGCTTACCTGGACGGCCAGGGTGAGGGATCAAGCCCCTGGAACCTGGAACAGATGTTCAAGGATGACCCCGACTTCCCCGTTATATCAGCCTTTTATTTTAATCTGTATAACCATGGCAATAATATCAATTCGGATCATATCAGAGGAATCGCCAACGACTGGCGCTCGGATGTCAACCACGAAGGAGCCCTGTTCCTGGCTTTTGGAACTCTCATCGAGATACTGACCCATCCAGACCACGGGGTGACTGTATCATATAAAAAATTAAAAGATGGAAGCGGAAGAGTTGTCCCTGTCTTTCACCGGACACCTCTGGAGTCACAGTATGCTCTCAGGTCGGATATAATTGCCGGAATACTCACTTACGCCCGGAATTATGCCCGGCATTACAATCTACATCCCATGAATTGCTCGGACCTGTGGAAAAAACAACTAGAAGAAATTAAACGATGGGTGGCGTATCCGCCCAAACGAGATATTTTCTATCTGAAAAATTTTATTATTTCCAATCCAAACCTTAAAACTGCCAACAGTTTTCTGGTAAACGGGATAAAAAGGGGTGATTATTCAAGGCCTAAAAGGCTGCTGACAAAAATTACCACTTCATGCTGGCCTCAGGCTGAACTGACAACCGCTGTAATGCCCACAGTGCTTTGTTTTTTTTACAACACCCTGACAACCCGGCAGTGTTACAGACTTACCTCTTTTTTATGGAAGAAATTGTCCGGCTTAAGGTTCACACACACTTGACCGTGTATACTAAATATACATATAATTACTCATCGATATGGAATAATAATACAGGCTCTCAAAGCTAAAGTAAAAAGGAGCTGAGGATTGCTGAATATGTTAGATGTCAGGGATAAAATAAAATCATTTATAATTGATTATTTTGTGAAGGACTCCGGTTTGGTGCTGGATGACGATCTCTCTTTTCTGGAGAAAGGAATAATCGATTCCACCGGTGTTATGGAGCTGGTTTCTTTCCTTGAAACAACTTTTGATATCAGACTGGAAGACGAGGAGATAATACCCGACAATTTCGATTCTGTTAACAGGCTGGTAAATTTCGTACAACAAAAATTGAATGGAAGCTGCCAATCATCTGCCGCTCAATAACAATTTATGTTAATTAATGATTTTTTACAACAGAGTACCGCATCATTCCCCGACAAGATAGCTCTGGTATGCCAGAACAAGAGGCTAACCTACTCAGAGATCAGTAATGCCGCACATTCTTTTGCCGGGTCCCTGTCAGCAGATGGCTTTCAGAGACAGGAGCCGGCAGTCATATGGCTGGAAAATTCCGCCGAATCAGTAATCTCTCTCTTTGGAATTCTCGAAGCCGGAGGATTTTTTGTTATTATTAATCCCAAAGTAAAGCCCCGGAAGTTAGATTATATTCTTACGGATTGCCGGGCCAGGACTTTAATTACCGACACCAGCCATTACCGGCAGATTTGTGAGGCTGGCCCGCTGGGGAGCAGCCTTCAGCGCATCATACTCGTTGATTATGAAATCAATGGAAAACCGGGTGAACTGACCTCCGATACCAGGCTGCTTTCTTTCAGGGAAATGACGCAGGGCAAAAGATCAAACCCGTTAAAACCTGTTACCATTGATGTCGACCTCGCCGCCCTGATATACACCTCCGGTTCAAGCGGCAATCCGAAGGGGGTAATGCTCAGCCATCACAATATGGTATCTGCGGCTAATTCCATAACTCAGTATCTGGAAAATACCCCTGATGACATCGTCATCGACACCTTGCCGCTGTCATTTGATTATGGTCTGTACCAGGTTCTGATGACCTTTAAGTTTGGCGGCAGATTAATTCTGGAAAAGGGCTTTATCTTCCCCGAACAGATAATAAACACCGTGATCAAAGAGCAGGTGACAGGATGGCCCATCGTACCGACCATTGCCGCTCTGCTTTGCAGATTGAAAAATATCGAAAAACGTGATTTCTCCAGGCTCAGATATCTGACCAGTACGGGGCAGGTCCTGCCGACTCATCATATATCCCGGTTAAGAGAGATTTTCCCGCAGGCCAGATTGTTTTCCATGTATGGATTAACCGAATGTAAAAGGGTATCTTACCTTCCGCCGGAAGATCTGGATAAGAAGCCCGGTTCGGTAGGAATAGCGATACCTAACACGGAAGTATATCTGGTTGATAATCAGGGCAAGGAAATCAACCAGGCCGGGGAAGTCGGTGAGCTTGTAGTCCGCGGTTCAACGGTGATGCAGGGATACTGGGGACTGCCTGATGAAACGAATAAAGTAATTCGTACCGGTCGGTATCCGGGTGACCGGGTCCTGTACACCGGTGACTTGTTTAAAAAGGATGAGGAAGGTTATCTTTATTTCCTTGGCCGCAAAGATGATATTATAAAGACATCAGGGCATATGGTAAGTCCCAAAGAAGTCGAAAACGTATTATGTGAAATGGAAGATATTGTCGAGGCGGCCGTAATCGGAGTGGAGGATGAGATACTGGGACGTGCTGTGAAAGCTTTTGTATGTCTGGCTGATAATTCGAGAGTCACCGAAAAGGATATTATTGCATTCTGTCTTAAACATCTTGAAGATTACGCGGTGCCCAAATATATCAGCATCCAGAAATCTTTGCCCAGGACCGATAGCGGAAAAATACAAAAGCGTGACCTTCAATAAGCCGGAGCATGGAGAGAGGAATGGGATTTCATAAAGAAGTATTACAGTTGGATTGTGAGCACGAAACAGAGAGGATGTGTGCTTTTATCCGGCAGCAGGTAGCCTCGGTAAAACGCGATGGTGTAGTTATCGGACTGAGCGGTGGAGTTGATTCAGCCGTTGCTTCCTCACTCTGTGTGAAAGCCCTGGGGAAAACCAGGGTATTGGGCTTGATTTTACCCGAAAAAGAGTCCAGCCCGGTTTCACAGGAATACGCCCTTAAACAGGCCCGGCAATGTGGGATGGACACCGTTATTGAGGATATTACCCCGGCACTGGAAGGTGTGGGGACTTATCAAAGGAGAGATAAAGCGATCAGGGAGGTCTTTCCGGAATACAACGACCGGTATCAATCCAAGCTGGTGCTTCCCCCGGACCTTCTCACGAAGGATACTTTTAATTTTTTCAGTTTAAAAATCAAAGACGAGGCCGGCAACATCCGGACTTTCAGGCTCAATAATAAAAGTTCTCGCGATATTCTGGCTGCCGTCAACACCAAACAGATTACTCGCATGATGTATCTCAACTACTATGCCGAAAAATACAACTATATTGTTTGCGGGACAACCAACCGGAGTGAATATATCCAGGGATTTTTTGTTAAATATGGTGACGGCGGAGTGGACATTGAGCCGATAAACCACCTCTACAAAACACAGGTTTACCAGGTCGCCGATTATATCGGAGTGATTCCTGAGATTATAAAAAGGCCTCCCAGCCCGGATACTTTTACTTTCGAAGTTACGGATGAGGAAATGCATTTTCGCTTGCCTTATGAAATAGTTGATATGTTCTTGTTCGCCTGGGAAAACAATTGCCCGGCTGCCGAGGTAAGCGCGGTGATGAATATTCCTGAAGACCAGGTTGCCAGGGTTTTCAGGGATATCACCTCCAAATATAAAGCGACCGGTTATTTACGTCTTCCGCCTCAAAGTCTGTTGAACGTATCGTAGAGCCTCGCTAATTCTGCCGTTATAGCGGCATACCCGGACAGCCTTATCATTTGTCCGGTTTTAAATAAAATATAATGGAATCAAGCAGAGACAATTCGGATTCCTGAAGATATTGTCCTGTAGAAGGAGATCATAGAACATGGCTGATAGAAATTCTGGAAAGTCCGGGGTAATCTGCCGCAAATGCGTCTTACCGGATTCTTTTCCGGGTATTCATTTTGACGACAACGGCGTGTGTAATTATTGCCTGGATTATATAAAGACGTCCCCTCAGCAGGATAATAAAGCAGAGTACAGCCGCAAATTCGATGAGCTGGTTGAAAAATACAGGGGAAAATCCAGTTATGACGTACTGAGCTGCTTCAGCGGCGGAAAAGACAGCACCTATACACTATCACTATTAAAAGAAAAATACCGGTTGAACGTCCTGGCTTTTTCTTTTGACAACGGATTTTTACCCGACCAGACTCTGGCCAACATTCGAAACGTTGTTGAAAAACTGGGAGTAGACCTGGTTCTGCTAAAACCCCGGTTTGATATCCTGGCGAAGGTATTTCGTTATTGCGCACAAAACAACGTCTACCCGCCCAAGGCGCTGGAGAGGTCCAGCTCTATATGCACATCCTGCATGGGAATATTGAAATACAGTGCGCTCAAAATGGCTATCGAAAAGAATATTCCGTTTATAGCTTACGGCTGGTCCCCCGGCCAGGCCCCTATGAAATCTTCCATTTTAAAAAACAACCCTTCCATGATCAAAATAATGCAAAAAGCCCTTTATGGCCCGCTCGCCGATATTTCAGGAGATGAAATACGGTCCTATTTTCTTGAGGACAAGTATTTCAATGGACAGTATGATTTTCCCTATAATATTAATCCGCTGTCTTTTCTGGATTACGATATAGATGCGATCTATCAGAATATCAGGCGTTTTGGCTGGAAAAAGCCCGAAGAGGTCGATGCTAATTCAACGAATTGTCTTCTCAATTCGTATGCCAATTATATACACAAGCAAAGGTTGGTCTATCATCCGTATGCATTTGAACTGGCAAACCTTGTTCGGTCCGGGTACATGGACCGCGAAACAGCCTTAACAAGGCTGAGTCAGGAGGAAGCACCCTCAACAATAGAACAGGTCAGGGAAAAAATCGAGAACGGTTAGCAATATCCGGAGGTGCCGTGCGGCTGTGGCGCCTGTCCTGCTTATAGACGGTAGTGCCGCTGGTCTAGCTTTGGATCAGGCGGCTCCTGTCTCTTCGAGGCGATCTCTTCCTTCCAGATTGCGATGTTTTTCTCCCTGTATTTCAGGGTTGAACCGATTACCCTTGCGGGCACCCCGATAGCGATGCTGTCAGGCGGTATATCGGAGATCACTACCGACCCCGCTCCGATTATCGAGTTCCTGCCGATGTGTACTTTGGGGAGTATCTGGGCATTGGCGCCGATCATACAGTTGTCTTCAATTACAATCGGGCCGGTGATCCTGATATTGGCGATTTCGTCCCTCATGATCCAGGCGCCCCCGTCGTGAGTATGCAGCAGTACCCCCTGGGCAATGAATACATGATTGCCGATTGTAATCAACTGGGCATCGAACCACTCGGATCGAACATCGATGCGGCAATTTTCTCCTATCCTGGCTCCTTGCTTCCTGTAATATTCGGCTATATTATATTCGTTATATCTGCAAGCCAGGTATAATCTTTTGAAAAGGTCTGAAATTGACTGGGACAAACTACCCATTTCTTAAACCGTTGCCTTTATTGCTATCCGCCAGGGACACGCTCCTTACATTATTATGATGCACTGATGTTTATACCATATATTAAATCAAAAATTTCAATTATACAACACTCCACCCTGTAAGTCGGAGTGGCTTCTCCTTCTTTCAACTCCATACCCGCTTCCTCTGGTATCCGGATTCGAACTGCTTTGACAGTCAACTATCCTCAGTCTATAATCTTCTTATTACCGGATTCGCTTATATGCGAAATTCATGAGTATGAAAATAATAGGTTTGTTTCATAATGAAAATATTGGTTGTATCCCGATATTTCTACCCCAGTCTGGGCGGAGGAGAAATAGTCTTATGGCAAATCCTCACCGGACTGGCTCAAAAAGGCCATCAGGTATATGTAGTTACTTCCCAGGTACCTGGTTCTCCCGATCATGAGATTATTAACGGAATAGAAATTTTCCGGCCATTCGATAGCGCCAGATCATTTTTCAGGGGTCTTTTTTTCTCCATCAGGCTGTTTTCTTACCTCAAGAATTTTTTGAAAAAGAACCCTGTTGATATCGTCATGAATGGCGCTTACAGTTGTACCATACCGGCGGCCTGGGCTGCCCGCAGGATGAAAATTCCCTCAATAACCTATGTGACCTATTACTATGGGAAAAACTGGTTTAAACTGGTAAATCCTTTATCTGCTGCAATTAACTATGTGGTTCCGGTCATCACGCTTTACCTTTCCCGGAGCGATGTCATTTGCTGTCCCAGTAAAATGGTAAGCGAGCAGGTCAGCCGCTATTCCAGATCAAAAACGGTAGTAATACCGAGTCCCATAGATACTGACGAGATACAGCGTGTAAAAGACAGCGTTACCGCTGCAGCTATGAGAACGCGCCTGGGAATAAATCCGGACGAGCAATTTTTGGTTTATGTAGGAAGGTTGAGCCCTGAAAAAAACATCCTGAATCTGTTAAAGACCTTGAATACCTCAGACCTGCGGTATCAGTTGTATATTGTCGGTGAGGGTCCCGAAAGAAATAAAATAGAAAGTCTGATCGACCGCCTGAAATTGGATGGTAGAGTTAAACTGACGGGAAGGAAGAGCCATGAGGAAACACTGGCTTTTATGAAAGCCTGCGATGCATTGTTGCTGCCCTCAAAAACCGAGGTTTTTCCCACCGTTGTCCTGGAAGCGTTGACTCTGGAAAAACCTGTCATAGCCACCAGGGTTGGCGGCGTCGCGGAAATGCAGTCTGATAACCTTCATCTTATTGACAGGCTTAAAGAGATAAACAGCATTTTATTGAACGGCCTGGAGGCCAAACCTGATCCGCTCACGATTAAAAGGTATTCCCTGGGAAATATTGTATCTTCCTTCGAAGGCCTGTTCAAAAGTACTTTAAACAACTAGTCTGCTTGAAAATATTCCTGTGATAGAGAACACCAATGGATAAAAAGAGAAAAGATGGCACCTAGGTCTTTGCGCATCGGTCTGGTAGCGCCGGCGGTGAACGGAATAACCGGCATCTTTATTTCCAATGTAGTTAATATTCTGCTTTCGCTAACGGACGACCTTTACCTCATCACAGCCAATGCCGACCCGCACACCTTTGATAAAGTCCGTGTTATTTCCGTGAGCCAGATGAGCGGCTCCAATCCCTTCTCCAGGGCTATGGCATATGCCTGGTTCCAGCTAAAAACGGCCTTCGTCCTGGCCAGAACAGCCCGGCATGTGGATTTCTTTGTCTTCTTCCTGTGCGAAGAACATTTTTTACCGATGCTCGCAGCCAGGTTGTTCCGGAAAAAAGTCGCGCTGGCCCTGGGCGGCTATACTGACCTGGAGCTCCGGTTGCAGAAAAACATATTTCACCGGCTCATGAAGTTGATGCGGGAGATTGATTTCTCCTTATCTGCTAAAATACTGGTGTATTCGCCGAATGTAGTGAAAGACTGGGGCCTGGTAAAATACCGGGACAAGATCGCTATCGCTCATGAGCATTTTCTTGATTTTAATACCTTTAAAACGCGGAAACCCTTCAGTGAAAGGGCCAACCTGGTGGGATATGTCGGGCGTTTGAGCGAAGAAAAAGGAGTTTTAAATCTGGTGGAAGCGGTCCCCCGGATCACCGGCGCCGAAAAAGACTTCAGACTGGTACTGGCAGGTGAAGGACATTTGAGAGGACAAATTGAAGAGTTTATCGATAAAGCCGGTTTAGACCATCATGTGAGTCTTGCCGGATGGATTTCTCACGATCAGGTCCCGGCATATTTGAATGATTTCCGGCTTTTAGTCCTGCCTTCCTATACTGAAGGCCTTCCCAATGTCATGCTGGAAGCCATGGCTTGCGGGACGCCGGTTTTAGCCACTGCGGTGGGTTCAATCTCCCAGTTCATCAGCGACGGGCAAACCGGTTACATCATGGAGAATAACTCTCCGGAATGTATCGCCGGGAACATTTTAAGGGCTTTGCGCGACCCCGACCTGAAGCGGGTAGGGTTGAGCGGGCAGGCGCTGGTAAAAGAAAAATTTACGTTCGAAGAAGCGGTGAAAGGCTATCGCCTGGCTGTTGAGTCGATTTCACGGGGGTCGAAGTCGGGGAGGATTTAACTTCAGGTTCATCGGAAAGCCTGACATTTATTCTGTTTTAAGGATATGTAGAGTGCATTTAAAAATAAAAATACCTAATGGAATTCTGGTTGTGGAATTACTGACAGTGGCGTTATTCATTGTTGTCTATTTCACGCCTGTCGATAGTCTGCGCGTTATCCTGGGTGTACCGTTCCTCCTGCTTTTTCCGGGGTATACCCTGGCTACGGTTCTGTTTCCCTATAAAGAGGGAATGAGGATGATAGAACGCTGGACAATCAGCGTGGGAATGAGCATCGTCCTGGTGGCCTTGATCGGCCTGGGTTTAAATTATACTCCGCAGGGAGTTTCATTGGACTCAGTGCTCCTGGCTGCGGCCGCCTTCATTATGGTTATGTCGGTGGTAGCTATTGTAAGAAACCGCTCAGCCAGGCTGATGACGGAGTACCGGCTAAGCCTTCCGGGACGGCAAGAAGCACTTTTTGGCCGGCTGTTGACGCTGGTTTTTATCATAACGCTGACAAGCGCGGCAGGGGTGCTGGTTTATACTATGGCCGTTCCCCGGATCGGAGAAAGCTTCACCGAGTTTTATTTGCTGGGACTGGACCGAAAGGCTGAGATTTACCCCACAGAGTTTACTATGCAAAACGGCCAGGTAACCGGAGTCACCTACAGCGACCGTGAACCGGCTGTAACCGGCACGGAAGGTAAAGTAACCCTGGGAGTGGTGAACCAGGAGCAAAAGACGGCAGCGTATTTTATAACCGTCCTGATAGACGGAGAGCCGGTGAATATAAAATATGCCGGGCAAAGCCTGGCTAAAATAGGGCCGTTGGTTCTCCAGCAGGATGAGAAATGGGAGCAGGAAATAAGCTTTGCTCCTACCCATTCCGGCGATAATCAGAAAGTTGAGTTTCAGCTTTATAGGGACGATGGTTCCTCGCCTGTCCATACCTTGACCCTCTGGATCGGGGTTAAAGAAGGGACTTAGTAGACCCGGTCCAGCCCGATCAGCACCGCCAGGGCCAGGCCCCTTTGCCTCCGGTTGCTTCCGGGGCTGCTGAGGTGTCTTTTATTCCCTTTTCACAGTGTTGAAGTTAGAGGACCATGACTATCTGATGAGGCAAAGCTTATTGACTATTGTTTGCAATCCGTTTACTATATAATCAATAACCTCAGCAAGTATTTAAACACATTGGAAGGAGTATCTGCAATTCAAAGGGCCCATCATGGGAATTAGAGTGGGGCCGGGGAGGTGGAGGAGCAAAAAAATCTAAATCTATGAGGAGAAAAGATGAGACATCAATATAAGGTATTAAAGACATTGATGCCAATATTGCTGGTAGCGGCAATGCTGGCATCTTTATTTGGAGGGGTGGCCTCCATCAGCGCACAGACAGGCTATACTTTGACTCTGAACGCCGAAAACGGCAGTATTGACGCGAATCCCTTACCAGACCTTGAAGGGGGCGCCTATACACCTGATACTGAGGTCGAGTTGACTGCTGTCCCTGCTGAGGGATACCACTTAGATCGGAAG
>CAZELW010000043.1:0-9623 GCA_964513135.1 uncultured Dehalococcoidales bacterium | reverse complement strand
TTCCAGGGAAGTTATCACACTCGCCTCTTTGCCTTCCAGAGAAGTCTTAATCGCCAAGATGTTGGGCGGAATCCAGGGTCCTCTTTACGGTCTATTAAACCAGGTTAATGCACCCTTACGGGGCCTAGCGTATGTATTACAGGGAAGAATAAAGCAATTAGAAGAAGGAGTAAATTAAAATGGCCGACGCAAAAGTTGAAGAGTTAATTAATTCTATTAAGGGTCTTACCGTACTGGAGTTAGCCGAGCTGGTTAAAGCCCTGGAGACAGAGTTTGGCATCAGCGCCGCCGCCCCTGTGGCAGTGGCTGCCGCTCCCGAGGCCGGCGCCGCAGCACCTGCTGCCGCAGCGGAGGAGAAAACCGAGTTCACCGTCATCTTGAAGGAATTCGGCGCCAATAAGATCAATGTCATCAAAGCTGTCAGAGAGCTGACCAACCTGGGACTGAAGGAGTCCAAGGACCTGGTGGAAGGCGCTCCCAAACCAGTTAAAGAAAATGTAAGCAAGGACGAGGCAGCCGCCGCCAAGGCCAAACTGGAAGCTGCCGGGGCTGTCGTCGAGGTACAATAACCCGTCGCTATAAACTGAATGGGTTCCTGCGGAGAGGAGCACGCGCGCTCCTCTCCGGTTGGATTTTTCGTGCAAGTGAGTGTAGTCCGTTTAGTTTAACACTACACTCATTTCTTTTAATTATTGAAATTTAGGAGAAAAACCCCTATATTTATCAAAAGATACCTTTAAGTCAGGGGGTAAGATATGACCTCTAATGATCTGACCATATTGATCGTAATCGGCGGTGTGTTTGTCCTCCTGGGTATCGTTGCTATCGTCTGGGGTAAAAAGGAAGAGAACGCCTGGTATGGTTCCATTACAGAACGTGTGGATGTTCGGGAATTCGTCGACCACTCACCCTTCCGCCCTGAACCTCGATCTCTCAGGACAGGCGGTAAAATAGCCATCGTTGTCGGCCTGGTTTTCCTGCTGGCCAGCCTGGTATTTCGTATCTGGGGACCTCAGATATTACCGTTTCTTAACCAGGCATTTTAGAACAATCCGACTCCCAGCCCCGGACATTTTACTTTTCCACCGGCAGATAGACCTATCTTTCAGAATGATACACTACCGGTGATTTTTCTCGATGAATTTATTGAGGTTTCTACATTCCTCTTCAAGAATAGACCGGGCTGCTAAGCCTGGCTCCTTGGTCGGTATTGTATTGCCTCCGCCAGATGGTTGGACTTGATGATATCCGACCCTTCAAGGTCAGCAATAGAACGGGACAGCTTGAGGATGCGGTGGAATGCGCGGGCAGAAAGATAGAGCTGTTTGGCAGCGGCTTTGAGCAGGCTCTGGGCTGAATCGTCCAACTGGCAAGACTCCCGGACTGCTGCCGGAGTCATCTCCGAATTGGAATTGATCCGGGTCCCGGCGAATCGCCGCCGCTGGATTTCCCTGGCTGCCTCGACCCGGGCACGGACCTTCTCCGATTTCTCTCCGGTCCGCTGGTCTGCCAGTTTCTCATATTCCACATGCGGCACCTCCACAAAGATATCCACCCGATCGATAAAAGGCCCGCTGATCCGCCTTTGGTAACGCGACACCAGACCGGAAGGGCAGGTGCAGGGATGATAGGGATCACCGAAATAGCCGCAGGGACAGGGATTCATGGCACCAACCATCATAAAATTGGCAGGATAGGTCACGGAGCCGTTTGCTCTGGAAATAGTCACTATTTTATCTTCCAGGGGCTGTCTAAGCACTTCCAGAACAGCATGACCGAACTCAGGCAGCTCATCCAGGAAAAGCACTCCATGATGACTCAGGCTGATTTCACCCGGCTTGGGCCAGTGTCCTCCACCGACCAGCCCTGCATTTGAAATAGTATGATGCGGGCTGCGGAAAGGCCGCTGACGTATCAAAGGCGTATCCGAAGGCAAAAGCCCGCTAACGCTGTATATCTTGGTAACTTCCAGGGACTCCACCGTATTCAAAGGAGGCAAAATACCCGGCAAAGCCCGGGCTAAAAGAGTCTTGCCGCTGCCCGGAGGGCCGCACATTATCACATTGTGACCACCCGCCGCTGCCACCTCCAGGGCCCGCTTTACATGTTCCTGACCTTTGATCTCCGCCATATCAGTCGCCGCAACAACCGGGGGAGCTTCCAGATTGGTACCATCGGGTTTATATACAGGCGCAGGTATATCGCCACGAAAATAGCCTGCCAGTTCAGCCAGCGACTCAAAGGGAAGGATGCTGGTGCCTTCGATCAAGGAGGCTTCCCTGGCATCCATCGACGGCACTATGATGCTGGAAAAGCCTTGCTGGTAGGCCACTGCCGCCATCGGTAGAACGCCGCTGGTGTGGCGCAGGGCCCCATCCAGGGAAAGCTCTCCCAGGAAGACGGACTTCGAAATGTCGGCGCTAATCTGTTCGGTCGCTATCAGGATGCCCACCGCTATCGGCAGGTCATAAGCCGGCCCTTCCTTCTTGAGATCGGCTGGCGCCAGATTTACAGCAATCCGCCTCATTGGGAAAGCGAATCCGGAATTCCGGATAGCGCTCCGGACTCGTTCTCGGGCTTCCTGAACAGCCTCATCCGGCAAACCAACGATGGAAAAACGAGGCAGGCCAGGAGAGATATCAACTTCCACCTGTACCATATATCCATCCAGGCCGACCACTGCACAACTGTTTACCTTTCCAAGCATAGCATTATGTTACAGAGGAATGCCCGATGTGTCAACGACAGCCTTAGAAGATTAACTCTATAGTATGCATCCCGGGTTGCCCGTTGCCTTGACATTGCCTCAGTTGAGGGGTAGAATTCCCCTGATCGTTGTTCAGGAGGTATAGAATATGGCTTATGGAGGAGCGGCTGCGGCGTATGCGGCAATGGTACAGGCGGTAAAGGCTTCGGGAGCGATTATTCGCATGGAGCCGGATGCCTTTAACATTGTTGTATCGAAAGCAGACAGGCCCCTGGTGGTAATCGCTCCCGGCGGCTGGCCCAGCAAGGGGTATCAATATCTGACCTCTTACAAAGGCCTGATATTTTATACCCGGAGTAAAAATCAAATACAGCTTCCGGGAGGCGCTGAAGTGATATCCGCCAAACAGATCTGGATACCCTCATAAACCGGTTTTATCCTCACCATAACAGGTTTATTGACGGCAAAGCGCCTGTTGTTCGGTCCTGTTTGGATATCACTCTGAGCCAGTACGGTCAAAGTACTTCTTATCTGCCGATTGAATGGAATCAGCAAACAAGAATAGCTCCGGCTTAAATGGACTTAAGCCAGAGCTATAACTGCAAAAGAAAGCCTTGGCCGGCTTGCTATTCCGCGGAAGCCATATCAGGCGGTCTTTTCGCGAGCTTTCTTCCTGCGGGCTTCTTTCTCGGCTTTTTGCTTTTCGAAATCTTCCTGGCTGAGTGGCTCTAAAAGCTCAGTATCTCCATATTTGTTCACTTTGAGGGTGAAGAGTGACTTGCATTTCCAGCATCTGAAAGGCCCTTGAAACCCTTTCTTCACTGTAAAGAAACTGCTGTCCGCGCTGCATGACGGACACTTGACTGTAATCTGCATCAGGTCAATACTCCCTATTTCCTAATTTTATATATGTTCTATCGTATTATTCAGCGGTGAATTTGTCAACGTTGAGAGCGACTATTGTATCAAGCCCCGCTTTCCGGTTCACCAGGACAAGTTTAACCCAGAAGATGGCTTAGAAGCACCCGGATACCGATCCCGATCAATATAACGCCGCCGATAATCCTGGCCCGCCGGCCGAGCAGGTCCCCAGCCTTCCGGCCCAGATAAAACCCGGCGATGGTGACAAGCAAAGCGACCACACCTATTATCAGGCTGGCGAACAGAATATCGATTTGCAAAAAGGCAAAGCTCAGCCCAACTGCCAGAGAGTCGATGCTGGTAGCTACCGCCATGGTCAATAACAGGACTCCACGAGTAATATCGGTACTCTTCTGCCTTTCATCATGCTCATGAAAAGATTCCCAGATCATTCTTCCGCCTATTATGGTGAGCAGACCGAAGACCACCCAGTGGTCATAACTGGCTATATAATCTATCACGGTCCGGCCCACCAGCCAGCCGATTACCGGCATCAGCGCCTGGGCAAAGCCAAACGCCAGCCCGGTGCGCAGCGCCTGGATAAAACGAAACTGTTTTTGAGAAACACCACCGCTCAGAGCGACCGCGAAACAATCGGCTGAAAGGCCAAGCGCAATCAGGATGATGGAGAACAGGTCAGAAATCAACACAGCTTCAGTATAGCAAAAGAAATTCAAAACCAGAAACTTTTGTGAATTTCACATGTATTTTGAACTTAGAGCCTCATCCTTGAGACATGTAAACAAGATATGGATATGGTAGAATGCATATAGGCAAAATTACTATTGGGGGAGCTTCCAGTCAAATGGCTGATAAAATGGTTTCCATAGTTATCCCAACCTATAATGAACGTGATAATATCACCCCTCTGGTAGAGAGATTGAGCCGCACCTTTGCCGATCATGAGTTTGAGATACTCCTCGTAGATGACAACAGCAAAGATGGGACTGTCGATGTAGCCGCGAAGCTGGCTGAGAAATATCCGGTAAAAGTCCTGCTACGCACTAAAGAAAGAGGGCTGGCTACCGCTGTGCTGCACGGTTTTAAATACGCCAAGGGCGACATCATCGGGGTCATGGATGCCGACCTGCAACATCCGCCGGAGGTAAATGCGGATTTACTCAAAGCCATCGAAAACGGGGCGGATATGGCCATAGGCAGCCGCTACGTCCCAGGAGGTGGCTGCCCTAACTGGGGTCTGGCCCGCCGGATTATCTCTAAAGGCGCACTCTCGATAGCCCACGTATTTCTTCCAACGACGCGAAAAGTCAAAGACCCAATGTCCGGGTTTTTCATGTTTAAGCGTGAGAGCCTGGGGAATTTCGAATTTAAACCGATTGGCTATAAGATACTCCTGGAAATGCTGGTAATGGGTAATTTTAAAAACGTGGTGGAGGTCCCTTTCATCTTCGAAGACCGCAGCACCGGCGCCAGCAAAATGAAAGCCCGCCAGCAAATAGACTACCTGAAACATATTTTCAGCCTGATGCGGAGAAAGGGGGAACTGACGCGGCTTCTCAAGTTCATTGGTGTGGGCTTGAGCGGTATTTTAGTGAATCAAGCAATTCTCTGGCTGCTGACCGAATTCGGCGGCCTGCGGTATTATATCTCTTCCATTTTCGCCATCGAAGCTTCCATAATTTCAAATTTTATATTAAATGATTATCTCACTTTTGCCGACCGGCGGACCGGCAAGACTGGTTCTTTCATCTCCCGTCTGTTGAAGTTCAACGTGACGTGCGCTGCGGGAGCAGCAATCCAGTGGGGCGTACTGGTCCTGTTTACCAGCGTGTTCGGCGTTCATTATCTGATATCAAACCTCATCGGCATCGTGGTAGCCTTCATCTGGAACTACATTTTAAGCCTGGTCTGGACGTGGAAATAAAGAGGACCCTGACAAGAGCTTACTCCTGGGAATACTTCTGGCTCTGTTTAATTGTTGTGGTTACTCTGGCAATGCACTTCAGCATCATCACCCAACCCAATGAGCTTGTCCTCGACGAGCAACATTATGTTAAGGATGCCAGGCATATCCTGACTAACGAGCAGACCCAGCGGCCAGAACATCCCCCTCTGGCCAAGCTTTTTATTACCAGCGGACTGGCTGCCTTCGGCGATAATCCCTGGGGCTGGCGTATCCCCTCCATCATCATGGGAACCATCGGGGTCATTCTTTTTTATTTCATCTGCCGCCGACTGGGTATGTCCAGGCGGGCTTCCAACATAGCCACATTCATTTTTGGCTTCGAAAACTTTAATTTTATGCTTGCCAGCATAGCGATGCTGGATGTTTTCTTCGTCACGTTGATGCTGGCCTATTTCCTGCTGTATCTTTCCCGGGAGTATGTTCTGGCCGGGATTTTTATCGGACTGAGTGCACTGGCGAAGCTTTATGCAGCACTGGGCGCCCCTGCACTGCTGATCCACTGGCTGTTTTCCCGCACAAAGCCTTCTCCCTGGTTCGCTCTTACCGTAATACTGGCTCCCGTTTCTTTTATCGCTCTGATGCCGATCTTCGATTTCGCTATCACGCATCAATTCCAGAACCCGATATCACGAATAACAGAAATGATGTCGCTTTCCAGCAGCCTGACATTCGCCAGTACTACCCATCCATCATTGAGCCGTCCATGGGAATGGCTGCTGAACTACATCCCTATGGCCTTCTGGTACACTCCCCATTACACCGGAGCCGTCAGCCCTTCAGTATGGGGGTTCATTATACCGGTAGTGCTGTATATGGTCTATAAAGCCGTAAAAGGGAATGATGCCGGGCTTTTTGGCTTCGCCTGGTTCTTCTCAACCTTCCTGCTCTGGATTCCGATCAGCATCTTTACCAACCGGGTCAGCTTCATATTTTATTTTTATCCTACCATCGGGGCCCTCTGCCTGGGGCTGGGGCTGGGCTTAAACCAGGCCCTGGATTGGGCATCCTCGCAAAAACGCAAAGTTAAAATTCCGGTTATGGCCGGGGTAATCGTCTTTTTCCTGTTCCATATCGCTTCTTTTATTGTCCTGACTCCGGTCTTCATCCGCTCCTGAAGGGGGTTGTATTTCATTCCGCCGTTACACGGATATGCCTTTCTTAACCTAATTGCCGCTGACATCGGATGGCGGTTACTCTGAGAATGCCCCTGACTCCCTCCGGGCGGCTTGAAGGACCTGACGGGCAAGAGTATTGTTATGTAAGATAACGAAAGGGATTTTTAATTACCTGCGACCGGACATGATGAGCTCATATACCAGGCGTAATTTGATACTAGCCTCAATCCTGGCGGCAATAGCGATAGCCCTCTCGATTTATGCGCGGTGGATGCCCCTTTTTCCCTATGACGTTCAGTTAGTCATCTTGCTCCAATCTTATGCCAGCGAGCCGCTGACCGCTCTAATGGTCTGGATTTCCCGGCTGTTCGACGATTGGTACGCCGTCCTGCTGGTAATACTGGCCGGCCTGCTGGTCTGGTGGAAGCTGGGAAGGCTGCCAGGGATCATGGTCTATCTTGCCGGTCTTCTCTCCCTTTTCCACTTCCTCTGGAAAGAAGCCGTCGGCCGCCCCCGACCTTCCGCAAAGCAGGTGTATATCATCGACATTAATCACGACAGCGGGTTTCCTTCCGGTCATTCCTTTTTTGCCATCATTTTCCTCGGTTTTCTGGCTTATCTGGTAGTTGTTAAAATAAATAATCGTACCCTGAAGGCGATATCCTTCACATTATTATTTGCCCTCATTCTCCTGGTCGGTTTCTCCAGGATGTACCTGGGGGCTCACTGGCCAAGCGATGTCCTGGGGGGATACGTCTCAGGAAGTCTCTTCCTGGTACTTCTGATCTGGATATATGAAAGAACAGAGAAGTATCTCCATCAATGACGGACGAATCAGATTTGCCATTACAATTCAATTTGTATAAACTGTTAATGTTACCATAACGGTTGGGATAAGGATATCGGGATTGGAGGATTGTGAACAGGAATAGAGACGAGTTGACCGAAGCTATCATCCAGCTCTGGAAACAGATGGGGCAGTGCATGGGAAAAGACGCTCCTGAAGCATGGCTGGAGTTAAGTTTGACTATTGGGCAGCTAAAAAGCCTTTTATTCATTGATTACGAGGGAAGCACCAATTTTAAAAGACTGGCGGCCGCCCTGGGAGTCACTCCTCCTAATGTTACCGGAATTGTCGACCGTCTGGTAGAGCATGAGTTGGTAAGCCGGTCAGAGAACCCGGAGAACCGGCGCATGCAGATACTCAGGCTGACAGAGAAGGGCGCAACTTTGCTGAACGAGCTTAAAGAACGTAAAGTCAGTCAATTGACCGCTCTTCTTTCCCGGATGGATATGCAGGATTTATTCGCGCTGGAACAGGGTTTGGCAGCGCTTACCCGGGCAGCCGGTCAGAGCGAGGAATGTTTCCCGCATGAATGTAATTGAAGTAAATGGCCTAATCAAAAATTTCGGCCCGCTGACAGCGGTTGATCACGTCTCGTTTAATGTTACAGAGGGCGAGATTTTCGGCTTTCTGGGGCCCAACGGGGCAGGCAAGACAACCACAATCAGCATGCTTTGCACGCTATTGACCCCTTCCGGAGGCAGCGCCACCCTGAATGGATTTGATATCGTAAAACAGCGATCTGACGTTCGCCGGTCGCTGGGCCTGGTCTTCCAGGACCCGACGCTGGATGAATACCTCACAGCCGAGCAAAACCTGCGTTTTCACGCCTATGCTTACAGGATCCCCGCGGAAATCCGGGAACAGCGCATCAGCGAGATCCTGGAACTGGTTGAACTGGCCGACCGCCGCAAAAGTAAGGTCCGCACTTTCTCCGGGGGCATGAAAAGAAGGCTGGAAATCGCACGGGGACTCCTGCACAATCCCAAGGTGCTTTTTTTGGATGAGCCAACACTGGGGCTAGACCCTCAGACCCGACGGCGTATCTGGGACTATGTCCTGACCCTGCGCCGGCAGAAAAATTTGACTATCTTTTTAACCACCCATTATATGGATGAAGCGGAAAACTGCGACCGAATCAGCATCATCGACCACGGGCAAATCATTGCTCTGGACACTCCAGACAGACTCAAGGACGCCCTGGGTGGCGATATGGTGACACTGGTCGCCAAAGATAACCTGGCCGCTGCCGACGAGCTAAGGCAAAAATTTCACCTTTCACCAGAACTGCAAGACGGCATAGTGACCTTTTGTGTACCCCAGGGGGATAAATTCCTGCCCAAACTAATAGAGAACTTCCAGAGCCCACTGGTCTCCATAGGCGTCAACCGGCCGACCCTGGAAGATGTTTTTCTCAAGCTGACCGGACGGGCTATACGCGAAGAAGAAGGACCGGAGAGTATGTGGGCCGGCCATGCCAGGCGGATGAGAAGGGGGAGGTAGGCTGTGGCTGATATAATTCGCGGAACCTGGGTGATTGCCTACCGAGAGCTGTTACGGTTCTTCACTGAACGCACCCGGATGTTCTCTTCTTTTCTGATGCCTCTGGTATTCCTGGCGATTTTCGGCGCCGGGTTCAGTCGTATCGTAGGCAATGTCGCACCCGGAGTGGACTTTATCCAGTTCGTATATCCCGGCATCATTGCTCAGACCGTGCTGCAAAGCTCCATTATGTCAGGTATTTCCATCGTCTGGGACCGCGAATTCGGTTTCCTGAAAGAAATCCTGGTAGCCCCGATCGGCCGCAGCGGGATTGTGCTGGGCAAGGCCGCCGGAAGCGCTGTAATTGCCATAATGCAGGGTTTGATCATGCTCATTCTGGCGCCGCTCGTGGGCGTTTCTCTTACACCTCTGACAGTACTTATGCTTATACCGGTGCTGGTACTGATAGCGATCTCTTTGTCCGGGTTGGGTGTTCTAATAGCTTCGCGAATGCGGTCCCAGCAAAGCTTCCAGATCGTCATGCAAATAGTTATCTTCCCTTTGATGTTCCTGTCCGGAATAGATCGGAAGAGCGTCGTGTAGGGAAAGAGTGTAGGATAGGGTGTA
>CAZELW010000042.1:0-9643 GCA_964513135.1 uncultured Dehalococcoidales bacterium | reverse complement strand
AGGTTGGGCAAGTGCCCTGGGTGGCCGGTTTCTTGTTCTTCAAGGTGACCTCTTTGGGATTCTTAATCTCCTTCTTTGCCCGACATTTAACACAATATGCTTCCGCCATAGCTGCGCACCTCCTTTTTGGCTATCACAATAATGCTTTTTTATGAGCGTGTCAAGCCCCAATTTGTACGGGCTATAGCTTCCGCTACAAGCTGCGACCTTCGCACGGGTAATTTACTCTCTATCGACTTTACTTTTCATGCGAGCGTACTTGAATTCCAGCCGCTTTCTCCAGATTCAGAATAACCGCATCCACGCCTTTATCCGCATAGCCGGATTCTATCGCTTCTTCGAGGTCTTTTTTCACGGTGAGACCTACCGGAAGCGGCACTCCATACTCTTCACCCAGGGAGAGAGCCAGATTGATATCTTTATAGGCCAGGCTGATTTTAAATCCCGGCTCGAAGTTGCCCTTGAGCACGGTATCGGGGTACTGCTGGAGGCTCCAGTTATTGCCTGTGCTGACTTTAATGATTTCATACAGCGCTACAGGGTCGATGCCAGCTTTGACACCCAGCACAAACCCTTCGGCAACAATTGAGCCGCAAGCCAGAGCAATCATATTGTTGACCAGTTTGGCGGCATTCCCGCAGCCGACGCTGCCCAGGTGAAACACTTTTTTTCCCATGGCTTCCAGGACCGGCCGGGCTTTTTCCAGCGTACCGGTCTCTCCGCCGACCATGATAGTTAGAGTACCCTGGTCAGCGCCGCGAGTCCCGCCGCTTACAGGAGCATCAAGCATCTCCACTCCCAGAGGCCCGGCCGCTTCCGCGATTCGGCGAACTGTGGTGGGAGAATTGGTACTCATGTCAATGTATATGTCGCCTTTCTTCCAGCCCTTTATAAGGCCTTTTTCTCCCAGAGCTACCTGTTCGACTATCTGGGGGGACGGCAGGCAGGTTACAACAAGCTGGCACTCTCTGGCCAGGGTCTCAGGCGTATCAGCCCAGGCAGCGCCTTTTTCCAAAAGGGATTCCGCTGCCTCTTTCCTGGCATCATTGACCACCAATTCATGCCCGGCCTGTAAAATATTCCGGGACATAGACCTTCCCATCTGTCCGATGCCAATAAAGCCTACTTTCATTTCCTCACCTCAATCTGTATTAGCTTAATATCCCCAAAATTGTGTTGATATCTTCGACCTTCTCCATTTCCAGGATATCATTAATCAAACGATCGATTTTATCGGGGGAGAGGGGTTTCCGAGCGTAACGGGCGCAGTCCTTGAATTTGGCGATGAGCTCTGCGGTGCTCAGGGGATTCTCAATACTACCGCGCAGCACATCTACCCGGGCCTCATAGTTCTGGCCGTCCCGGGTTTTGATATTTACCCGAGAGGAAAAACTGCTCAGAGCGGGATTCAGATTAAACCTCACCTTTTTAGCGATTCCCAATACCTGGGGGTCATCCAGATTTTCCGGCAGGAAGTTGGCAATGGAGATGCTGCGGTGCTTTATAGCGACGCCCACAACGAAAGGAAGAGCAACTTTAGCGGTGATACTGGATGTTGGTTTCCGCTTGATTTCGGGAGGATTGCAGAGACCTTCTCCTTCAGAGTTCCCTTCCAGGACGACCTCTTCGACCTCGTCCGGGGAGATCTTATGTTCATTCACGATTTGCAGAGTCCCCTGGATATAGCTGTGAGTCCCCTGACAGGAAGGCCAGGGTTTAAAGCCCACTTCGGACCCTCTAAAATGTTTCCCCAGGTCGGCTGTCGGAGAATCAGGATCAATATCGTTGTTATAGTACACGCTGTATAGCAGCTCTACAGCATCCTTGCAGGCTTCCATTCCCTTACTGGCCAGCAGCGCGCACAGGATTCCTTCCCGGTTATTGATGCCGTCGCGGATCGCCCTCAGGTCCGATCCGAATAAGCCTTTCGTCACGCCTGAGACCCGGTTCAGTGCCAGTCCCAGGGCATTCACCATCTGGCTTTCGTTCAATCCCAGCAATTTACCAGAAGCCGCCGTAGCGGAAAAGATTCCAAAGGTGGTTATCGGGAAAAAGGGATAGCCCCAGACTACATTGCCCCGGGGAGCACCCCCTAACCTTACACTCAAATCGTTGCCCAGCGCCACAGCCGTGATGAATTCCTTTCCGCTGACACGGCCTACCCTCTCAGCCATGGCAAATGCAGCCGGCAGGGTGGAGCCGGTAGGATGCATAATGGGCTTTTCCAGGCCAACGCAATCATCGAAGTCGATAGCATGGGTGAGGGAACCATTCACGAAGCCAGCCACCCAGCAGGGGGCTTTGCCTCCGAAGCCGATGAGTGTGCTTTCTGGCTTGCCTCCTGCTTCCTGCATCAGGTCGTAGACGGAGATGCAGGTATCCACCAGAGTGGTGGGAGGGAACATAACTCCAAGAGTATCCAGAATGCTTTTCTTGGTGGCTTCCCTGGCCTTCTCTGGAAGAGATTCGTAGGTAGTGGCAACTATGTTTTTCGCTAATGCCTGGGTAATCATCTTGTACGCCTCCTATAATATAATTCGACCAATGGTTAAGGTTAAACCGACAGAATTTCAGGAAACCATTACACATGGAAACAACCGCAGTTTCCCATAAAAACAGTGCTTCGAGGATAACTCTTAGCAGACCGTCTTCAGGCCAGCTTGAGAGGCTGGTTTTCACCGTTCGGGCACTTCGTAAACGATCAGGATGAATTTGTCTTAATTATAGCACAATACTTTCAGAGATCAACAGGCAGGGCCAGCGGCTGGTTAAAACTGCTGGAACGGGATGCGGCAAATCCCGGCTGTGATAATAATCCATTCTCGCTATCCGGTGTCTCGCTGTCGGTTATGGCTGATATCATTGAATAGCTCCAGGCGCGTCCCGAATTGGCCTCCCAGGGTAAAGACAGTTACGGAACCGGTACTTAATCTCATGTGGATGATATTGGATAGGGGCAGGCCCAGTACCCGACAAACGATCGTCAGGATCACGAAATAATGCGATACTATTACTACCACTCCATCGGGGAGCAGGTTGGCGATCTTCTGGATGGTCTCCCAGCTCCTTTTTTGCACATCGTAAATAGACTCGCCGCCGGGAAGAGGTGCAGCCTGCGAATCTGCTCCACATATGAATTCATCCAGGTTGACTTTCAGTTCCAGAATGGAGATGCCTTCCAGCTCTCCAGCGTTAATTTCTTTTAATTCTGCCAGCGGCGTTACTTCCAGCAGATGATGCCTGGCGATAGCCTGCGCGGTATCCAAAGCGCGCAGCAAAGGGCTGGAATAGACCGCCTGGACTTTCTCGTTCTTCAATCTCAGACCGAGAGCCTCAGCCTGAAGCCGACCGTAATCAGACAGAGGCGTGTCGGTCCCCCCGCCTTGAATCCGTCTCTCGGCATTCCAGGCAGTCTCGCCATGCCGGACCAGTATAAATTTGACCAATCTGGTTCCTCGCTTTCCAGGTCTCCAGGTGCAAAGCCTCCGGCAGACTAAGGCTGGCGGCTATATTACCGTGAAGAACTTCTTCGTGTCGCCTCATAAATCCGGGCGTGTTCGACCCTCCTGTGATAGCTTGGATGAGTGTAAAACAGGAGTTCCTCCCACTGCGGAGGGTTGGCCACTGCCAGGTTCTGGTTGACCAGCCGCGTCATCGCATCGATAAATGCCTGCGGACTATCCGTCAGGTCCAGAGCGTATCCATCAGCCTGGCTCTCCACATGACGGGTATAAGAGTTCGTCAGAGGGGAGAACAGACTGCTGACAGCGCTGAAAAGAAGCAGCAGCAAAGGAAGAGCCGACGGATCGGCTATGCCGCTGAAACCGGCAGGAACTGCAGTTGCTTTCAGCAGCACATCTACCAGCTTTAACACGATCAATGACAGCACTGACTGGATGATAAAAAGCCGGAAAACATCCCGGTGCATGTGATGCCCTATCTCATGGGCGGTGACCGACTCAATTTCCGGCACGGAATACTGCTGAATCAGGGTATCGCTGATGACAATTCGCCTGGTCCTGCCAATCCCCATCAGGGCGGCATTAGCGGAGGTGACCTTTGAGCTGAAGTCCAGGATGAATATTCCGCGGACTCCAGCTCCGGCCTTTTCGGCCAGTTTCTCAAGTCGTGACTTCAGCTCCCCATCAGCCAGGGGTTTAACCTTGTAAAACAGGGGCACCAGTACGATCGGAGCAATAACAGACAGGAAGACTGAGACAATCAACATCAGGCTCCAGGCCAGAAGCCACCAGATATCCGGGAAGTACAGCAATAGCCAGTAGACTACTGTCACAGCAGCCGCGCTGAATACCAGGCCTATCGCTCCGCCTTTAGCCAGGTCCATCAGCCAGCCTTTAAGTTTTTGCGTGGAAATGCCGTAGCGGTGGGGCAGGATAAAACCCCGGTAATAGCTTAGTGGCGCAGTCAGGACTTCATAAGCTGCTATCAATATCACGAAATAGACTACAGCGGTAGGAATGACCGGCCAGTCGAACAGGCCGGCAAACCAGTTGGATAAGCCGCTGAATATCAATATCAGGATCAGAACCAGAGAGATTCCCGTTTCAAGCAGACTCAGCCGCCGTCGGATCCGGGAGTATTCCCGGGCTTTTTTCTGCCTTTCCTGGTCCAGGGCAGGTCTCTCGGATACGGCTTTGTCCGGGGGCAGTGCGCTCATTCTATTTAACCTTCAGGATGAGCTGAGTGCGGTGGATCGAGAGAGGCCGTTTTTTAAATCCCAGGGCGGCTGCCACCTGTTCCGGACGGCCTGAACCGTTGCTATCGCAGCGCAGGTTCATGCCCAGAGATCCGATCGGAGGAGTCCAGTCTATAATCCAGAGATTCTCGATCAGAGCGCGTAAATCATACTGGTGAGGGCCGGTGTCCCGCTGGTGCTGCCAGGGCAGATGTTCGAGCGCAAGTAATGACTCCAGGGCGGTCTTGATATCCGCAGGACCTTCGGCAGTTTCAACTTTCACCTTATATTCGGCTCGGCTGATCTGAGACTGAAGCGAAGGCAGGTCAAAAGCGATCGGAGATACCTTGTCAACCGTCATCCCGGGAGGTAGCTGCTGATTGACCGCGGAAATGAAAAAGTGGGGGGCTACCCCGCGGATACAAAATATGTCCATCAGCTCGGCTTCACTTGTCACACCCAGGGGGAGGGGGGCTGCCAGCGAAATGCGCGGGTGCGGCGAAAATCCCGTGGAATAAGCAATCTTTATCCCGGCCCGGTTGAAGGCCCGCTGCCAGAGTCTTATGATATCCAGATGAGAGATGAATTTTAATTCATCTCCCCGACTAAACTTTATCCGCAGCCGCTGCATGTTTTTCCCTGGTTACTAATATTTCTTCGATTTTCAGGCCTTCCATGCGAGTGACGACCAGTTTCAAATCCCTGTACCTGATTTGTTCGCCTGTTTTGGGTATACGTCCCAGAAGAGTAAGGATAAAACCGGCTACTGTTTCGTAATCGCCTTCAGGTATCGCCAGATGCATCTCCTCATTGATATCTTCGATCCGCATGCTGCCGCCTACCTGGAAGGTAGTATCATTAATGATCTCATAGTCTTTCTCTATAGCTGACATTTCGTCTTTGACATCACCGACGATTTCTTCTACCAGTTGTGTCAGGGTGATGATTCCGGCCGTACCGCCATATTCGTCGATAACAACACACATGTGGTAGCTCTTGGCCCTCATCTCCGAGAGCAGATCGTTGATACGTTTATTTTCCGGCGCAAAATAGGCCGGACGGATTATATCATCGATGGTTTTTTCGGTGTCACAGGTTCCCTTTGCCAGACTCATCAGCAGGTCTTTAGAAGAGATGATACCGACCACATTATCCCTTCTATCTTCATAAACCGGGTAGCGGGTATAGGGATGGTCAACGTAGATTTTAAAGAACCCTCCGATGGTAGTTCCCTTTTCTATCCAGGTAACCTCGGTACGGGGCACCATAACTTCTCTGGCCGGCCGGTCGCCGAACTCAAAGACCTTATGCAGCATCTCGGCTTCAGCCTTTTCAAGGGTGCCTTCCTCTTTTCCGGCGTTTATCATGGCGCGGACCTCTTCCTCGCTCACCAGGGACCCTCCGAGAGGACGGGCGCCTAACAATTTGCCGAAACCAGAAGTAATCCAGCTCAAGACCAGTACAAAGGGGGTCAATATCACAGAGATGACGCGTATTGAAGGGGCCACGACCAGAGCTATCCTTTCCGCATGATGGGCTGCCGAGGTTTTAGGGATAGCATCGCCAAAAATCAGCAGCACCACAGTGACGATGATGGTGGCGACCAGTACCGCACTTTCATCATTCTGTATCATTCTGACCGCCAGGGCGGTGCCGATGGCGGCGGCAGCGGTATTGACCAGGTTGTTGCCCAGAAGGACTGTGGATAAAAACTGCTCCGGCCGGGCTTTGAGCCGGGCTACCAGCCTGGCGCCCCTGACATTTTTTTGCAACATTCCTTCCAGTTTAAACCTCTGCAAGGACATAAAAGCTATTTCAGAAGCGGCAAAAAAAGAGGACAGTATCACAAATAGTATAAAAAGCACAATATATATTACGTCTGTATCTGACATAAAAAGTCAGAACCTCCCAATTACCAAGGCGGAACTCTCAATATGAATAATAACATCAGCTTCATAATCAGTAAAGTAGCCAGGTCCGACCGTGGATTTATAATGCTCATATATTATTATGCGGCATCGGTCATTATAATGAAAGATTGAGGCTATCCGGTCATTTTATTTTTTCTTTAATACCTGCTACTATGGTTATTATTTGCTTTAGATAAGGGTTACGGATGAAAAGAGCGTTTTTACCGGTTACTCTGATCATTCTTCTAATAACAGGCGTCATGCTTTCAGGCTGTAACAGGGCTGGCAGTGTGTTTAACGGTTCCGGCAGGATAATTGATTATGAAGTCAAAACAGCCAATTTTAACAGTCTGAATATTAAAGGGCCGTTCATAGTTGAAATAAAACAGGCGGAAACCAGTAAAGTGACCCTGAGCACCGATGACAATTTGCTCAACCGAATCCGGATATCACTGGAACGAAGAACCCTGAAATTCAACATCGAAGCTCCGGCTACGTTTTTCCCCACTTCGCTAAAAATTGCCGTCGCTATGCCCCAGATCATCAGCTTGAACCTGTCGGATGGTGCGCGGGCAGTTATGTCGGGCTTCAAATCTACCGACGATTTCGTCCTTTTCATGTCGAAAGGCAGCGCTTTGGACGGATATCTGGAGGCGGGAACTGTCCAATTCCATTTGTCCGGCGGCAGCCAGGTCAGCTTGAATGGAAAAGCTTTAAGACTTGAACTTGATGCCAAAGGAGGCAGCGAGCTGGACCTGGCGGATTTTGCTCTGACCAGCGCCATGGTAAAGCTGGAAGAAGCTTCCGAAGCGACTCTGAATGTCAATGGCAGGTTCGACGCCGTCCTTAGTGATAAGTCCAGAGTCTATTATCTCGGTAATCCGTTATTCAGCGATACTTCCATCTCCGGCGGGGCCACAATGCTGCATAAATAGGCAAAGACTATCAGGCTGATAACCGGAATTTGTTATTCTCGGGATCTGATTTAAACTAATTCGCCGGTTTACCCGGTCCAGGAGGTTTTTGTGTTATGCTTAAAGTAGAAGATACGGTCGTGG
This sequence comes from uncultured Dehalococcoidales bacterium, assembly GCA_964513135.1. Classification (GTDB taxonomy): domain Bacteria; phylum Chloroflexota; class Dehalococcoidia; order Dehalococcoidales; family UBA3254; genus CAZELW01. The sequence goes on along the minus strand of CAZELW010000042.1, from coordinate 1,979 downwards.
TGGTTATTGATATTCAGACCAAGCTCTGGAACGTGATGTATGAAAAGGAAGCCCTTCTGGAAAATGCTCAGAAGCTGGTTAAAGGGATGCAGGTCATGGGTGTCCCGATTATCTGGACGGAGCAGAACCCTCAAGGGCTGGGGCCCACTGTCCCTGAGCTGGCGCAGCTCGTCCCCGGGTTTCAGCCGATACCCAAACTGTACTTTAGCTGCTGCCAGGAAAAGGAGTTCCAGCAGACCATCATCGGGCTGAAGCGGAAAAGTGTCCTGGTCTGCGGAATAGAAGCCCACATCTGCGTTTTCCAGACCAGTATGGAATTACTCGGCTCCGGTTTTGAGGTGCAGGTAGTCGCTGATGTTGTCTCTTCCCGGGTAGCAAGAAACCGGGATATCACACTGAGCCGGTTACAGAGCGAGGGAGTCAAATTGACCACTTCCGAAATGGCGATCTATGAACTTTTAAGGAGTGCCGGGAGTCCTCAATTTAAAGAGATGTTGAGGGTGGTGAAATAGCTAATACTCCATTACATTTCGGAAAAATCCGTTTAAAGTATCTGCTCACTATCCTGGGTATTATGGTAGTGGCGGATGGAGTGTTGACCAATATTTTGATTCAGAAGGGGATAGCCAGTGAGGGTAATCCCCTTCTGGTGGGCATTGCCGGCGAGGCAGCGTTGATCGTGCTTAAAGTTGCCGGTGTATTTCTGGCTTCGCTGATTATCCTGAACATATCTCGCCGCTATCCTCGCACAGCTTTCTGGACAGCTTCAATTTTCCTCCTGGTGTATACCGGAATTGTCACCTGGAATTTATATCTCCTGCTTATCGGAATATAAAATGGGCGCACCAGGTGGTTGAATTTCTTCCGGTCTTATGATATACTCTTTCTAGATATAGAGTGGTAATAAAAAGTGGGACTAACGCCCACTTTTTTAATTATGTAAATATCTATGAATATGTTAAGTATCAGGAATATACGAGATTACAGGAACTGGAGGTTCAGTTCAAAATGAAGAGCGATTTTCTGCTCGCCATAACTCAACTCTCGGCCGAAAAAAACCTGCCTAAAGAGGTGGTGCTGGCGGCTGTGGAATCTGCCCTGGTCTCGGCTTACCGAAAAGAGCATTTCCTTCCCAATCAGAATATCGAAGTTAAGATCAGCCCGGTAACCGGTAAGGTCGAAGTCTGGGCGGAAAAGACCGTTGTTGACAAGGTTGTTGATGACCGTAAAGATATCAGCCTGACTGCCGCGAAAAAGCTTAAACCCGATGTCAAGCTGGATGATGTTTTAATGGTCGAATCGACCCCGGCCAACGCCGGGCGTATCGCGGCGCAAACTGCCAAGCAGGTTATCTTGCAGCGTTTGCATGAGGCCGAGCATACCGCCATCTTCGATGAATATGCCGGCAAATCCAACGATATCATTACCGGGGTTGTCCAGAGAATTGAGCCGAAGCAGGTTTTCGTAAATTTAGGCCGTACCGAAGCGATCTTGCCTTCTACCGAGCATACGCCTGGAGAAAGATATCGTTTAGGGCAGAGGCTGCGGGTGTATGTCGTAGAGGTTGCCCGCACGCCGAAAGGTCCCAGAGTAACGGTCTCACGTTCTCACCCGAACCTGCTGCGGAGGCTGTTCGAGCTGGAAGTCCCGGAGGTCTATAACGGAATAGTAGAGATAAAATCCATCGCTCGTGAGGCGGGTTACCGCAGCAAGGTAGCTGTAGCAGCTCGACAAGAGGGTATCGACCCGGTGGGCTGTTGTGTGGGGTTGCGGGGAATCCGCATCCAGAATATTGTGAATGAGCTGAACGGTGAAAAAATCGACGTCGTCGCCTGGAACAAAGACGTCCCGGTTTTTATTGCCAACTCCCTGAGTCCGGCTCAGGTATTAAGCGTAGAGATAGGCAACGATATAGCTACCGTAGTGGTGCCTGATAAACATCTTTCCCTGGCCATCGGTAAAGATGGCCAGAATGCCCG
>CAZELW010000041.1:3748-9802 GCA_964513135.1 uncultured Dehalococcoidales bacterium | reverse complement strand
ACACCCTATCCTACACTCTTTCCCTACACGACGCTCTTCCGATCTTTCATCTTGTTTTCTCCTTAATATTCTATTATTCGGTTAGTCCCTAATGAATCGTTTCGCCCTCCATAACTTAAACCATATTATGCCTCCCTAATTTACCGATCAATTCTAAAACAACATAAAAAAATAAATATTAAAAATAAGTATGTAATATTCTGATTTGGAGTTATCAAATCGCCAAATTCATAGGTTCAGGAGTAATACTGTTTATCGAGTTATGAAACTCATATTTTCCGGATGGGCCTTGGACTTGAGAATCTATTTTGATTCATTCAATTACCAGAATTTTTTTCATTGACAAAGATTTTTTTATACTATTAAATACTATTAATCACACGATTCATTATATGATATCAATATATGCATGAAAAATAGTATAGCACAAAGTGCTATGATGTCAATAAAAACTAAATCGAACGCAAGATAAGGAAATTATGAGTAAAACTAAAGACAGAGTTAGAAATGAAGACGCCATTGCCGAATTATTTCCCTTAATTTATAATGCCCGGGATGGGCTGGTCAAAGTGGCGGAACAAGATTCTCGAAAATATAAAATAACCCTTACTCAAGGGCGCATACTTTATATCCTGAGCCATGAAAAAAGAGGGATGACCCAGAACGAGTTAGCAAATATCCTCCAAAGACGGTACAATTCGGTGTCGACATTGGTGGCCAGAATGGTGAAAAAAGGACTGTTGAGGAAGACCAAAAACAAGAAAGATAATCAGTATTATATTTACATCATTGAAAAAGGTAAAAAAATAAATGCTCAGATAAGCACACGGGGAGTGGTTGAGGTGTTGCAAACTTTATCCACCGAAGAATGGGACCAACTTAGAAGTATATTGATCAAAATTATTAAAGAAACTCACAATGTCTTATTGACGAGATCAGCCGATAATATACCAGTTTTATAAGAATGAAAGATGATTTTTGTTTTAACTTACATTCAAAGTGACATATTCTTTCTATTTAAAGATGAGAACGAAACAAGTCACATTTCACCAATTTTGGGTACAGTCACATCATAGCCTTTCCTCCCTGACCGGCTAACCGGGTTAGGTACGACTGTCAATATTAATTGTTAAAATTAATATTATAGTAATCCATGACCCGGAGGCGACATGATTAGAAAAGGTTCAGTATTAAGTGCAGAGAGTGTCTTAAGAGAAATCGAATCCATATCGAAAAGAGGCTTTTTACCCATCATAGGCCCGGTGAAAGGCAAATTCCTGACTGACGCCGTTCGACAATACTCCGTGAGAAGGGCTCTGGAAGTCGGCACCCTGATCGGCTATTCAGCTATCCTGATAGCCAGTAACATGCCCTCGAACGGACAGGTCTTTACCATCGAAATCAATCCCAGATCGGCCGAAACTGCTCTGGATAATATACGCCGGGCCGGTCTGGCTGATATGGTCAGGATTTATATCGGCGATGCCCTGGAACTGATACCTGAAATCGACGAAGAGTTCGATATGGTCTTTCTGGACGCTGCCAAAAATGAGTATCTGGATTACCTTAAACTCAGTGAGTCCAGGCTGAAAAAAGGCGGTATTGTGGTCGCTGACAATGTCAAAATCTTCGCAGGCCAGATGAGAAATTTCCTGGACTATGTAAGGGATTCAGGAAAATACCGCAGCCGTTTTTTTGATGCGGGTTTTGACGGTGTTGAGGTGAGCGAGAAGCTGTTTTAACTGCTGATTTCTACCGCTCTTCTCAGGGCTAATAAATTGGCGTGGGGAACATCCAGTGGATATGTGCATCCCGGTGATACTATCAATCTCCGGCCTTTCATCTGGTCAATCGCCTCACGGGCTTGCGTCTCCACATCCTGCGGACTGCCGAACCGGAGCAGCTTATATTGCTCAATGCCACCCATCAGCGCCCCCTGGAAGAGCTTGCCGGCTTCACTTAAACTGAAAGAAGTAGTGCGGTCATGCCAGTTTAAAGCTCTAACCGGGTAGTCCGCGAGCTGTGCCAGCATTGGATACTGTCCGTGGAGATGCAATATATTAAACCAGCCGTTCCGTGCAGCTTCAAGAACAGCCAGGTCACTTGCCCGGGCCAATCCCATATACTCTTGCTCCGGCATCATCTCAAAACTGGCAAAGCGCGTCGATAGAAAAATCCCGTCAGCCCCTTCTTCAATAGCCGCCCCGGCAAAACGCACACTGGTTTCTGTCACGGCTTCGAGAGCCGGTTTAACCCGATCGGGGTAGGCCCTTTGATGCGCCAGGAAAATCGTATCGCCGGCAAGATATGCCAGGATGGAAAGGGGATTAAACATGGTGACGATAACCGGTGTGTCCTTGTCTCTCTGCCTGATAATGTTCTTTAAAGCTTCCAGGTGCCAGCCGTATACGCCTTTGCGGACATCCAGGGGCTTGATTCTGTCCCAGTCTTCAGGCTTTTTAACCGTATATTCATCGTATGAGCGGTCGCCCGCTATACTACCCTGATAACTGTGTTTTACGCCGTAGTCAGTTACCGTATACGTTGAGGAAACCGGCAGCTTAATAAAGTCCAGATCATAGCGCTTCTGGAATTCCAGGGCTGCCGAAGCCAGAGACTCCGGCCTTTGGTCGTCGCCCGGCCAGTGCCTCCAGAAAGCCACCGGGACACGGTCAACGGGTTTACCGGCTAGAGCAGACTCAACACGTTCGCGTTTGTTCATTTGCGGCATACCGGCCTCACTTTCCTCAGTCTTGTTTAAGTATATTATACAGTATCTAACCCTGCCTGGCTTATTGTTTACTAACAGCTTCTGTTCCTGCGAAACCGGTCCTCTACGGCGAATAAGAGGCTGACCTCCAGTCATCCCATACTGATTCATCAGTATGTAAAGATAGTAAAGTCCTATCCTGGCTGAACGAGGCCCAGGTTAGCTGTAAAAAGACAGCCCTGTCATCAGGCCGGTTGAGGCCAGAGCAGCCGGAGAATACTCGGTTACGTACAGCTCTACCGGGTTGAACCGGGAGATAATCTTTTCCTTTAAAGCTTCGGCCTCATCGATATATTCTGAATGATGTATTATCGCGTGGACTGGCTTTCCCGGCTCAATATATTTTTCAGCCTGCTGAATCAGTTTATCCAGGGCGTTATCTATATCTACCGGCGAAAAATTTTCTACCTGTCCGCTGCCGTTGACAAACCCAATCATCGGGCGGTATCTCAGCTTTTCTTCGGTAACGGCGCTCTTCGGCACACGCCCGATCTTAACCAGATATCTTATGGTATCCAGCACAGACAGGTACTTTACCCGCAGCATCAAATTTTGTATCAGGTCGATAATTTCCGGCAGGCTCTTCCCTTTTTCGGCAGCTCTGGCAGCTTCCAGTACCAGAAAACCCAGAGCTCCCATGCCGGTCTTGCTGTCAATCAACTCTATTTTTACCTCGGGGCGTTCTTCCTGGAATATTTCGCGGGTCTGCTGCGCAACACTGTACGTCGCCGTCACGGCCTTGGAAACCCCGATATATATCATACTGTCAGTGACACCAGCCAGGTCCCGATAAATACTCAGGAAATCTCCGGGAACAGCGGCAGTGGTGGAACATGGAGTCCTGGCTTCCTTAAACAACGGATAAAATTGTGATGATGTTATGTCTAATGTATCCCGATAGGCTTTATTGTCAATGACTACTCCCATTGGGGCAACACGGATATCATACTGCTGGATCAACTCCGGCGATAGGCCATGAATACTATCAGTTATTATCCCGACTTTAGACATGGTTATTTCCCCTCTTTTAAGTTATTCCGCCATCGATGCTGATGACCTGCCCGGTAATATAGCTCGCCCGATCGGAAGCCAGGAAAGCTGCCAGTTCAGCCACCTCCTCAGGCGTGCCGGCCCGTTTTAATGATGTGCGAGATATGACCATTTCCTTTGCTTCCGGCGGCAGATTCTCCGTCAGTCTGGTAGCAATAACCCCGGGAGCGATCGCGTTCACTGTAATATTGCGCGACCCCACTTCAACTGCCAGGCTCCTGGTAAAGGCAATCAATCCCCCCTTGGAAGCTGCATAATCTACCCGTCCCATGCTCCCCACAATCCCGGCTACGGAGGCGATATTAATGATGCGTCCGTGGTTGAGCTCGATCATTGAGCGTAAAACACTTTTTGTGCACAGGTAAGCGCTTTTCAGGTTTGTATCAACCACGGCGTCCCATTCTTCTTCCGACAGACGCAGCATAAGATTGTTCCTCACAATCCCCGCATTGTTCACCAGGATATCGATCCTCCCCCACTTTTCGATAATCCCCTCTGTCATGGCCTTCACCTGTCCGGAGTCAGTTACATCTGCCGGAAACAGCTCTGCTTCTCCCCCGGAGGTCTCGATTTCTGCAACGACCCCGGCAGCGTCGGCAGTGGCCGGCAAATCGTTAACGGCCACTTTGGAACCCATGCCGGCCAGTTTAAGAGCTATCGCTCTCCCGATTCCCCTGCCCGAACCGGTAACCAGTGCTACTTTTCCTGCTAATTCCTGGTTCGTTTTTTTCACCTCTGCTTATCCTTACCTGTCATACTGAAGCGCTGCCCGTTGCCGCGAGGTACCGCGCATCTTCCGGGCGTTTCTCTGCACCAATCCAAAAGCATCTAATTTTATCCTGGCCCTTCGATTATCCCAGGTAGCCAGTGCGTTCGCAAGATGGCAAATGCTTCGATTTCCCACCTCCCGGATTCGTAATCGTCGCGAATTCAAGAGAGGGATTTTTCTTTACACCCAGTTTGTTTTAATGAATTCGGAGCTCAGGTCTTTGAATTCCTTCTCCTGAGGCAGCGGTTGGTCCAGCCATTCTTTATAAAAACTGTCCAGGTCCGGCAAAAAATCGAAAACTGCCGGATAACCAAATGGGACCGTATCTACCTGGAGCTGGGAACCGCAGCCGGGACAATAATGTTCGCGTATCTCGCAATATTGCGGGTCCGGCGCGCCGGGATAAGGGTACAGTTCCGTGATTTCATCTGGAGAATTTCTTATATGGATGAGGGCTTTAAGCTTCCAGTTGACCCTGTAGTCACCGAACTCATATCCGCAGGAGCATTTCACAATCCTGTCATCGCCTTTCTGCACGATGTACAATTCATCCGTCAGGGGAAGAAGAATTCTTTCTTTCCAGGCAACCCTTTCCTGAAGTATTTCAAGATATTTGGCAAACCTGTCTTCGTCCTTGTATCCGCTGATGATCTGTTTAGTCCGGTCCCAGGGCAGCTTCCCATCAATAAGGTCTTTTATTATCTCTTTGGGATAAGAATTTTCTGTCATTCTAGCTCTCCTTAAAGACAAAGTCTTTTTCCAATTGCCAGAAGTCTCTGAACTCCTGGGACCATCTCTGGCCTTTGGACAATGAGTCATTATACATTTGCCGGACCAGAAGTGGCATCCGGTTATCAGTCAGGTCCTGCCGGCGTTCCTTCCACCACTTTTCAGCCGGGACCCCTTTCGCCAATCTTTCCTTTCTTTTATTGGCCCGCAGAATGGCGGTCTTCGCCTCGTCGATTATCCACTCTTCCGTCTTGTCATCATAATACGCTTCGATACAGTAGATATGGCGGCAACTTTCAATCGTCAGCAGTCCATTATCCAGGTCCCGTTTTGCCAGCGCCGGGTCTCTTTTTATCGGATCACCGAATCCGGCCGGAGTAGCGCCGTAAAAGCACTGCCAGATGTCCCCGTCTTTTACAACGTCTTTGATATAAGTCCCGCTGCTGGTCTCGACAATCGATTTACGGGCCTGGACAGTCTCCAGGTCGCTGTATCCGGGCTTGTCTTCGCCGTGGGGAAGCGGCTTTTTCTCCTTGATCAATTCCTTGGTATTGGTATCTACCAGCAGTTTGGTCCAACTGCTGGGACCGGCATATCCCCCAAACATCCCCATGTCGGGGTATATCCTGTCGTTCTGGCTGGCAGGCCCTATTTCGATAGCCAGTTGCGGGGTCTTGTAAATCAAATATGTTGAAATCAAAGAATAGCCGCTGCGGTATTTCCCGTACCCGCAGGA
>CAZELW010000041.1:0-3738 GCA_964513135.1 uncultured Dehalococcoidales bacterium | reverse complement strand
TCAGACGTGTGCTCTTCCGATCTCGTCTTTGCCGGCGATACAGCCGCCTCCGCCGGCGCAGGATGTGCTCCCGGCCCGTACCTCCTCAACAAAACCCCGGCAGAAAAAGGCGTGCGACTGCTGGGCCATCAGCTTGGGACCGCCGTTTTCCGGCCACGCGAAAAGATTGCAGGCGGGGAAGTTGGGAGTGCTGGGATTAACGAAAGTATCATAAGGGGTATTCATATTCACCGTCAGAAAAGTCCCGTGATTTGACTTGCCGGTATAGGAAATCGTCTGGGTCATTACCATGCACACAGCACCGGTAAGAGATGAGGGCGTGCTGTTATGAACATGCCATCCCCACGAGCCTGCACCGTCAAAATCGATATAATATGTCCCGTCGGGCTTGATATGAAAGTCCCAGGGGACCAGTGTGATACGGTCCACCGCATGATGGGGCGGCGCTATCGTCCGGGTCATGTAAATTTCCATAGTGGATGGGGAATGAAATTTCCCGGGCACGGTACGCCTTTTGACTCTTTCAATCTGCGTCCGGCGTTCAAGCTCGATAATCTCCCGGATCGCATTCATGTAGTAATCGATTCCAAAGTCCTCTATGATGCGGTTTATTTCGGACCTGACCTTGATATCAGCCGCCAGGGCCCCTTTCCGGTTAAGGAGGAACATGTCCGCCATGCGAATGCCCGCTCGCACCCGGCGTTCAAAGCTTTTTAGATGCACATTATTGACCGCGCTCTTTTCGGCGGTAAACTTGATCCCGTCCACATATCTGTCTGTAGCTCCGCAGGGCATACAGCCGGGAAGCAATCCCCCGATTTCGGCTTCCATGATCACACAGCCTACCCAGCCGACCAGCTTGCCCTGATGGAATATCGGCTGTATATCATAGATATCGGCAGTATGCAGTCCGGCTATGGCGCAATCATTGGAGGTATAGCAGTCCCCATCGTTAATGCCTTCATCTTCATATCCCTGCCGGATCATCCATTGTATTACCTGTCCCATAAGCGGGATGTGGATAATGATGCCGTTGGATTGCAGGATGCAATCCCCTTCAGGTGTATAAAGAGCGACTGCCAGCTCTGCCACTTCCCTGACCTGGGGAGCAGCGCTGATCATACGCGTGGTCTCCCGGCCGGCAATGGCGGCTGAAAGCAGTCGTGAATGAAACAACTCCAGCTTCATGGGGTCCTGCTCCGCATGTGGAAGCGTTTTCAGACCGAAATAATATCCGTTTTCCTGATAGAGTTTCTCTTTCTCCTCAAGCATCTCTTTCAGTGTCCGGTCGCCCCACCCGATGCCCTGTTCTGTTTTTATAGTTTGGACCATCTCAGGCCTCCTTAAGCCATAATCTTTTATACTCATCCACCACTACCTTTCGACCTTCAGGCACAGGCATCGTAGTGGAGGGGGCTTCCAGGATCGCCAGCCCTTCTATCTCGTTGCCGCTCTCAAGCCAGTCCATCTCATATATTCTGGCTTTCTTCCATTCTCCTTTGACGTAAACTTCCCGTTCACCCTTAAGAGCTTTCGGACCGGGCGTTTTTCCGGCCGCAGGGTATTTCTTCAATTTGGGTTTAAGCTTGGGAATCGTGGCGATTAAACCCAGTTCGAAGATCTGATAGCCCACCTCGGAAAATTTGGCCGCATGAGCATATTTCCTTGAATAGACTTCTTCAAAAGCAGCAATAAGCTGGTCCAGGTCCTGGGGAGTTTGCAGCCGGGGAAGCGGAGAGAAGACCTCCACATCTTCCAGTTGCTGGGTATATCGGACATAGGCCGTCTGACGGAAAGAAATATCTTCTTTTCTAAAACCTTCCTCTTCCATTTCACGGATAGCGGTCTGTTCCAGTTGTTCCCAGCCCATGCTGATCACCATGGCCATATAGCCCTTATACATCGCGTCCGCCTGCGGCGGAATGGCTACCAGCGTTGACTTCTGATAGCGGTGTATATAGTCGGCGGCGGTGCATCCGAAGGCTGAGAAAGCTGCAGCCCAGGGCACCGTAAAAATGCCTTTAAAGGGTATCCCGTCCGTGTATCCTGCCAGGAACATCGGCCCTGCTCCGCCATAACCGATAATATCGTAATCGGAGGGGGAATAACCCCTTACGGAAAGGACCGTGATAATATGGTCCTTCATCTTGGCATTGATTAAATCAATCACACCTTCAGCAAACTGGTAAGGGTTCACCCCCAGAGGATCGGCGCATTTCTCTTTGATTGCCTGAAGAGCCAGGTCCTTATGCAGTTTTACTTTGCCGCCCAGGTAGTAGTCCGGATTCAGGATTCCCAGTATTACCGCACAATCCATCACTGTCGGAGTCTGATTGCCGGCATTATAGGCGACCGGGCCCGGTTCGGATCCGGCGCTTCCCGGACCAATATCCACTCTTTTCGACTCGGGATCGATGGTAAGATATTGACCGGCCCCGGCGCCGATAGAATCGATAGCCAGGGTAGGTATGTTAAGAACAGTCCGGCCCAGCTCGACTTCCCTTAAGAGGATGGTTTCCCCGCCCATAATCAGGCCGACATCGAAACTGGTTCCGCCCATATCCGCGCAGACCAGGTTGGGCATATTCAATATGCGGGAGAGATACCGGCCGCCCAGCATTCCGCCGATCGGTCCGGAGAAACAGGCCTTGAACAGGGACGGGTACTTGATATTGGAGATCCCGCCATCAGCCAGCATGATCTGTAAAGGATGCTTATATCCGATATCCTGGAGTTCTCTCTCAATCTTCTGTATATGCTTTCTCACAGGTTCGGCGCCGTAGGCCTGTAAAACCAGGGCATTTAACCGGGGGCCTTCGCGGGTGATCGGTACCAGTTCGCATGAAGTATAGAGCGGGACTTGTTTGCCCCGGGCTTGCATTACCGCCCTGGCGATTCCTGCCGCTGTCAATTCATGGATCGGATTCAGGTAAGAGAACAAAAATAGTATCGCGATCCCATCAACGTCCCTGTCCAGCAAATCGGAAACCGCCTGCTGCACTTCGTTTTCATACAGTGGTATCACCTGCTCTCCAAACATGGATATCCTTTCGGTGACGCCCCTGATCAGCTTTTTCGGAACGAAGGGTTCGTTGTGGATATGGGTACATTTATGCATCTTGTCCTGAAAGCTGTAGCCGGCGTGAATTCCTCCACCGCGTTCATGTAGAAGGGTATCTTCAAAACCTTTGGTAACAATGACGCCGACCTTCTTCCCGGTCCTTGTCAACAGCGTATTCAGCATGGTAGTCCCGGAGTAAACCGCCGCCATCACATCTGGAAAAACATCCTTGATTGCTTTATTAGTATCGATGTTCCAGGTTTCCAGGGCGTCTTTAACTGATTCGATAAAACCAATCGACTCATCCTGATAGGTGCTTGAAGCCTTTCCGACAACAAAATCGCCGGTGCTGTCCACCAGGATCATGTCGGTCATCGTGCCGCCGGCATCGCTCCCCAGCAAAACCACTTTCCTTGAATCGGCCATTTTCCCTCCTTCACTCGACTATCGCCTGAACTATTACTAAGGTGAAAAACCAGATTTCCCCAGTTTATTATTGCTTATTGGATTCGTCCGGGCTTAGCTGACCTGCTGATGTCCTCCTGCCGGAGAGAATACCTGTCTCCGGCATCTTCAAATTTCCAGCCCCTCTGCGCGTAAGCTGTAGTACTGGCCCGTTCCGCTCAGCCGCTCAATGGACCACTCCCTTAACGGCTGAGAAAGCGGCTTTAGATATT
>CAZELW010000040.1:0-9822 GCA_964513135.1 uncultured Dehalococcoidales bacterium | reverse complement strand
GATAATGAGCGGTGACTGGAGTTCAGACGTGTGCTCTTCCGATCTGACGACGTCAGGGATATATTTAAAATGCTGGTAAAATCGTAGGAAGTTGAATTAAACTGGAGAATCGCGTCCTGCCTGGTTTTTTGCATTTTAACCCTGGTCTTTTGTACTATGATAAAAATATATCGTCCGCTTATCTGTATCCTGAGTTGATCGAGTGTACGGCTGATGTCTTCAAATGAGAAAATAACGATCAAGATCAAATCCCGGGACAAGGCTGCCGAAAATAAGGCCGTTAAAGCCCCTGCCGGAAATTTTGAACAGGGAGAAGCCGCATCTGCGGAAGAAGACCTGTTCCCTGAAGAAGCCCTGCCTGCGGGGAGTCGTTTGCGGGATATCTATAATCGCCCTCACCGGTCTCCTCTCCTGCACTGGCTGGCTTTAGTTCTTTCCCTTGCATCACTGGCTTTACTGGTATGGTGGCTGGTCGCCCCGCCGGAAAGGGTGCCCGCAGCCTGGCTATGGGCGGATGTTGCTCTGAGCATATTTTTTGTCGGTGAGTTTGTCACCCGCAGCGGGTTTCAATGGGACCGCGGGGGATATTCGCGCACCCACTTTTTCGACTTTCTGGCGATGGTGCCGGTCCTGGTGCTGGCCTATTTTCAGGTGCCCTTCGCCATTATCGGGATATGGCTGGTTCTGATTATGCGGATCATCCGGGTAGTTGACCGGTTGCTGGGGGATGGGTTTATTCAGCGTAATTTCTTTGCCCTGATAGACGGCATCGAGGAAGAGATTTCAGACAGGGTGATTTTGCGGACTATGTCACGCCTTCAGGCAGACTTAAGCCGGGGAAAATTTGGGCACGAGTTGGCTGCTGCTCTCGAACGTCACAAAGGCCCGATTCTGGAACGTATCCGCAAGGAACATCCTAAGGAGGGCATCGCAGTTAGCGTGGCGCGTCTGACAGGTCTGGATAAACGACTGGAGCGGGCCGAGGAGCAAATATTTCTATCTATTATCGAATTCCTGAGAAGCTCCGAACTGGATAAAGCGGCCCATGAAGCGATTGAATCTACCTTTGCTGCCATACAGGAAGAGGTAAAGATGAAGTCCTGGAAACAAAATCTGGGCTTCCGGAACAATAAAAACCGGAGAGGTCCCCATCAATATTAGAAAGTGGGTGGGGAGAGGAAAAGTTAATTGTCCTTAAACACGATTGGGGGGAAATGGGCGGTCATCTGCTCATCGATCCACCTCAGGCAATCCAGGGGGGAGGCATAAACTCCGTCATTGCAGGTGCACAACACTTCAACAAAGCTTAATCCCTTCCCATCGGCCTGTTTCCGGCAGGCTTTCTTGATGTAATCTTTAGTCACCTGGTATTCCTTCGGGGATGTTAGGACGCCCCGTGCGCTGTAGCAAACTCCTTGAAAGGAAGCGGCCAGTTCAGCCAGGTGCACCGGATGCCCTCCCCGGTATAATCTTCTTCCGGTGGGCGTGTCAATCAGGGTTATAGGCTCAAGCTGGCCTTCCACCGGCTCAGCGTCCGGCGCCGCCCGCTGGTCCCGAGGGCCGTAAAACGAAGTGTTGCAGAGGATAATGGTGAGGTTTTGTCCCCTCATCAGGGTTTTGATAAAGCCGCCGAAATCGAAGCTGAAGTCGGACTGTCCCCAGTACCCGGTAATGGCGACCACGATATCAGAAGGACAGTCCAGCCGGGCGGCTGCCGCCATATCCAGGACCTTCTCATCCGGGGCAACTTTGGTGCCGAAATCTGTACCCAGCGCGGAAGATATTGAACAGGGCAGGCCTTCCAGCACCTGAGCCCTGCCGGCGTATTTAAGCTCGTAAATCACCTCTGCCAGGATACGGCCGACAGTGGGATGCTGACATCCGGCGCAGCCGATCATGGGCGGCTGTGTGGCAAGGTGAGGCGGGCCGGTGATAACAGACTTGCTGTCGTCCGATGTAACGCTTATCTGGATTGCCCAGTGAGGGCACATCTGAACACAATTTCCGCAGCCCTTGCATTTTTCGGGTGCAACAGCTTCAACAATAGCAAACCCGCGCGAATTATAATTTTCTTTACTGAATTGCAGGCAATTCTGGTTGCAAAACCGGACGCAATAACCGCAGCCCTGGCAAAGCCCTTTGTCAATAATGATTTCCGCTTGCTTCATTTTACCTCCACCTTATATACCTTGCATAACATCGCCCGATTTACCCAACCCCCCACCATCTCATCGCAGGCCTCCGGATCGTCCTGCGTCAGGATGTTGGCACTGGATTCCCAGATTCCGAACAGGCTGGGGGCCTCGGCGGGCATTTCGGGATACCACCAGCTTGCATGGCAGTTGACGACATTGGGTGGGAGGCCGTCGGTCACATGCGCCATTTGCTTGATTTTACCTCGACGAGTCTCGATATAAACCCAGTCTCCATTCCTGATGTCCAGTTTGCGGGCGGCAGAGGTATTGATATCCATGACGGGATAGGGATGTCTTTCCCGTAGACCGGTATCGAACTGATGAAACTCCGAAAGATACTGCGGGCCCCCTCTACCCCCGGTGATCAGTATATAAGGATATTCTTCAGCCACCTCCGGCATGCTTACCGGGCTCTCCGGTGGCTCTTTATAATACGGCAGTGGATCATAGCCCAGTTTTTCCAGGACGGTCGAATAGAGTTCGAACTTTCCGGAATTCGTGGCGAATCCTCTCTTTTCGTATTTCCTGTATTCAGGTTCAGGACGCAGACCGCCCATTTCGACCAGTTCTTTAAATTTAAGGCCTACCGGCGCAGCCCTGTACTCAATGACCTCCTCGTGGGTTTCCCACGGCCAGTACTCTTTTTGTCCCAGCCTTAGCCCCAGTCCACGCCAGAAGAAAAAGTCGTCTCTTCTTTCTCCGATCGGTTCGATGGCCTTTTCTCCGAAGCAGACGGCATCCGCAAAGTCTTCCCATGTGGTCATGCAGGGGCGCTCGAAGCAGCTGGCGCTGGGGATGACATAGTCAGCCAGTTCTGAGGAGGGAGTGTGAGTCAGTTCCAGGCTCACGGAGAGTTCCAGGTTAGGAGAGGTCAGGGCTTCATAGACCAGCCGGGTATTGCCGCTTCTTACCATTAGATTGGCAGCCCAGGTGATTAATGCACGGGGGTGGTTGGGATCATTATTAACAATGCTCCGATAAATCAAAGGTTCGTTCGAGCCGATGACATGCATGGTAGGGGCAGGAGTGCCGTAAACGCGGGTGTAAGGCTCGCCCCAGGCAGCATATCCGGCGGGGCCCATCAGGCGGTATTTATCTCCCCCGATCATCTTCTGTCTCTGTTCATCGGTAAGCTTGTCTGTAAGCTCCATTTCGCTGTCCCGCAAAGGGTGTTTGCCGTAAACGAGCTGTCCCGGATAATTGGGCATATATTTCCCGCCTGGAATATCGATATTACCGGTGATGGCCATCAGGCAGGCAGCCGCCTGCTCGACGCGGGTAGAGTTGAGACCTGTCTGGTCGGAACCGGTGCCCCCTGAAATGATGGCCGGTTTGCTGGTGGCGAAAACCCTGGCGGACTCTATGATCCTTTTTGCGGGTAATCCTGTAATATCCGCTGCTTTCTCCGGAGTGTACTCCCGAACGCGCTCGGCCAGGCGGTCGAAACCGTAGGTGTATTTTTCGACGAACTCCCTGTCATACAGCCCTTCACTGATTATAACGTTCAGCCATGCTAGCAGCAGGGCTGAATCCGTTCCCGGTCTCAATCGCAGATGGATATCGGTCTTCTCGAAAGCGATGCCGGTATCCCGCGGATCAATGTCTATAATTCTCAGCCGTCCCGGTTCCTGGGTTTTGATGCGGCGTATTTGCTCGGCAAATTTGGGGTTGGAGCCCCGGGGATTCGATTCCTGCAAAACCAGGCAGCGGGTAAGTTGCAGATTATGTTCCCTGGAACAGATGCGTGCACCGGCAATGGATAAGCCCATCACCTCACGGTTCAAACCGCAGATAGGTCCCGGATGAAATGAGTTCGGGCTGCCGAACAGGTTCATAAAGCGGGAGCGCATCCAGGATTCGGCATATCTGAGAGCGCCGTCGGATGCGGCCAGGGTCTCGGCACCGTATTTGTCTTTTAGCTGTTGAAGCTTGGCGGCGATTTCGTCCAGAGCTTCTTCATAGGTAATCCTGGCCCATTTGCCTTCGCCGCGATTGCCTACCCTCTTCAGCGGGTACATGAGTTGACCGCCGCGGTATAGCCATTGAATGGCGCTCGCTACCCTTTTACAGGTGAATCCGCCGCTGACAGGGTTGTCCGGATTGCCCCTGATCTTGATGATCTTGCCGTCTCTGACATATACCAGCAGTCCGCAATTCAGGGCGCACATCGAGCACAGCGTTTTCTTTATTTCCAGCTCACACCCCATGTGACACTCCTTCTGAGCATAATCCAATTTTAAATAAAGTTTAACCAGGTTAACAACCTGCATGCTAACACAAGCTTACCTGGCTGTCAAAGGTCATATATAGACTGTGGAACTAAAAAACGAGACTGGTCAGGTACATATAGTTACACCCGGAAGACAAACATTCGGACATAAATCCACGGACTGTGGCTCTAACCCTCCTGATGTAAGGAGGAGAGACTTAAGTGAAAAGGGCAGCCTACCGCACGTAAAAATACATGGCGACGCCGGTCAGGCCGAACTCATCATTACGGCCCTGGTAGCACCAGCCCTTTCGGTATTCCTTTATTACCTTGATATCGCCGTTCTCGTTGTAGAAGATTTCTCTTTTTAGCGTTTCATAATTAGGCTCGCCCGGATTGAAATCACTTAATATAAGGTCGCCTTTCTCGTTATAGCTGTGCTTTACAATGGAAACTAGCTTGCTTCTGTCATTCTGTTCTTCAATCAGCAGGCCGTCGTCGTTATATTTAAATTTGTCGACCCAGTTTGGTCCCCCCGAAGGAAAGACGGTATGCTTTTCTACCAATCTGCCCTGATCATATATGTTGACGTACATAGTAGTGGAAATCACCAGATCTTCACCGGAAAAATTATGTTTCTCGGTTGGATTGCCGCAATCGTCGTATTTGGTAACGATCTTGTAATCTCCGCCGATCTCGGTGATCTGGTCCAGAGCGCCATCCTTATATTCGTAGAAAAGGGCTCTTTTCAGTTCTCCTTCAAAGTCTCCGCCTGCGACCTTAACCGTCACTTCCTTTAATGTCTGATCGTCATTATAAGTATAGCTGGTCACTTCCCACAACTCGTTATTAGAGTTGTATTGAGCGACTTCGGAGACATTATGATGTTCATTGTATTTCCATACAAATCTGCTGTCTAAAACCTGGTTGCCATCTTCATCGCAGAGATAGACTTCCTGGGTGTACTCTTTAACAGGACTTGAAAAAGGGGGTTTCGTATCCATTCAACTTTTTTACCTTTCTTTTCCGGCTCTGTTCCGGCCGGACTAATCCAATTTACCATGCTGGTTTTGACACGTCAATTATTTTTAAGACCTGACAAAACGAGTCTTGAAGAACCTGTTGAGAAGAAGTATAATCTAAAAACTTGTTATTGCTGTTTCCTGTAGATCTTCATCTATCCTGCGGAATGATTATTATTGAACAGGAGAAATAGCGATGTCGAACAATTCTGGTACCATGACGAATGGCCAGCGCGTTGAGGCTCTGCTTAATCGACGCAAACCGGATCGGGTCCCCCTGTGGCCCTTCTTCGATATGACAGGCTATGCGGCAGTATACCACAATCGACCTATTCAAGACGCTTATAAGGACCCTCAGACATCACTGGAGATGCAGCGGCGGGTCTGCCAGGATTTCGGCTGGATTTGCAGCCCCTTTTTCCCGGTTTTTGGGGTCATTGATTTCGGAGGTGAGAGGAAATTACCCTCCAGCGAGTTTTCCCAGGCCCCATCAACGGTACGGTATCCCATAGAAAAGGAAGAGGATGTGGATAAGCTCACTGTTCCGGACTTGAGTAAATCGCCTGCTATTGCCAGGGAAAGGGAATTTTTCAGATTATGCTCTCAAAACCGTCCGGACTTTCAACCTTTCAGGGCTTTTGTTTTATTGACTCCCAACCCCTATGAATGGGCCGGCAGGCTCTGCCGGCCTGAGATGCTGAATCGCTGGATTATCCGGAAGCCGGAGCTTGTGCAGCGTATATTGAAGATAACAGGCGCTATTATTACTGAATTGCTGGATTATTGGTATGCTGAGTTGGGAACCGACCGGGTCCTGGTTTCGAGCGGGGGAGTCATTTGCAGTAATCAGATAATCTCTCCCCGGCAATTTGAGCAGTTCGTTCTACCTTCTCTTAAAGAGTACCACCGGAAAACGCTGGATAAAGGATTTCAGCGTATTTATTGTCATGTTTGCGGGGAGCAAAATTTAAATTTACCATACTGGCAGCATGTCCCGATGGGCGATCCGGGTATTATCAGTATCGGACATGAGGTAGACCTGGAAAAGGCCTCCCGGTTTTTCCCCGGGCATATTATTGTCGGAAATATGCAGCCTTCTATCCTGCAAACGGGGTCACCGGAAGAGGTCTATAATACCGCCGGCAGAATCATCCGGCAGGGGAAGCAACTCGAAGGCGGCTTTATGTTTTCGACAGGCTGCCAGTTCCCGCCCCGGGCTAAACTGGAAAACGTAAAAGCCATGAACCGGGCGATGGACGATTTTGGCTGGTATAACTGATTCTCCAGGCTCATCTATTTCTTAAATATTGATAGGGGAGGACCTGATATGGCTACTATCGAAAGAAAAAAAGAATTGATACAGCAGCTATTTGATGCGGTGGTTGCTATGGATGAGGTAGAAACCGCCAGAATCTGTCAAACAGTCCTGGACGAAAATATAGACGCTTATGAGGCGGTATCACAGGGGCTTTCGGCAGCCATGGAGAAGGTGGGCGAGCTCTACTCTAAACAGGAATATTTCGTTCCTGAGTTATTGCTGTGTTCAGATGCGTTATATGCCGGATTGGACATATTACGTCCTCATATAAAGAGTGGAGAAGCCCGGACCAGGCGGCAAATAATACTGGGTACTGTTGAAGGTGACATTCATGATATCGGGAAAAATCTGGTTAAAATCATGTTCGAGGCAGCCGGCTGGGTTGTTCATGATCTGGGCAAAGATGTTCCCCTGGCTGTGTTTGTCGAAGAGCAAAAGCGTTTGAAGGCGGATGTTATTGGAATATCTGCTTTGATGACTACCAGTATGCTGGCCATGCCCAGGGTAATAAAGATGATCCGGGAACAGGACACCGGAGTTGCCATCATGTTGGGCGGTGCTCCATTGACACTCGAAATCGCCGGAAGCTATGGTGCCGATGGCTATGCCCCAAACGCAGGAGAAGCTGTTCGGGAAGCCAATGCCATGCTGGCCCGAATGGGCAGATAACAAATTCATATTTAATCAGGGTCGGTTAAAATGCTGGAACGGGAAAATGGAAAATTGGAACAGATGGGGCCTTCAGAGAGGTTGAAAGCCCTTATTGACGGCAGACCTGTTGACCGGGTACCGTTTTTGTCTTTTACCCTGGGGTTCTGTGCCAGGAATGTGGGATATCCGGTATCCTCCATCTACAGTGATCCCGAGAAAAGCATTCAGGCACAGATATATACCCGGGAACAATACGGCTACGATAGTGAGCCCTTTTATGGCTATGCCTCCTATGGAGGCTGTGAATTTGGCGGTGAAATCAATCTTCCGGAGGGCGAATATGAACAGGCCCCCTCTCATGGGCGTTTCGCCGTGGTAAAAGAAGAGGATGTGGATAAACTGGCATTGCCCGATGTAACCAGGGCCGGAATGCTGCCTCTGGCCATGCAGTTTTCCCGGCTTCAGGTGAAAAATGGTCTGTCCCCTTCGGTGGTGGTGGGTGGACCTTTTACGATTGCCGGAAATATCTGTGCAGTGGAAACTCTTTGCCGCTGGCTCCTGAAAAAGCCGGAACTGGTAAACCGCCTTCTGAGGTTGGCCGCTGATCATATTACTGATATCGCGAGGTATTGGATTGACACTTTCGGTAAAGATAAAGTCCGTATCCAGATCTGGGAACCTCTGGCTTCCAACCAGATTATTTCGCCCAAACAATTCGAGAAATTTATCCTCCCGTACCAGATTGAACTGCATGAAAAAATCTTGAAAATGGGAGTCGCCTCTATCCTGTGTCATATTTGTGGGGAACAAAATGCCAATCTACCACTTTGGACCCAGGTGCCGATGGGAAACAACGGAATTATAAGCATCGGAAAGGAAGTTGATATTGAGGTGGCGATAGAGCGGTTCGGAAAAAACTGTGTGATTGCCGGGAATATTGAACCGTCATTCATTCAAACCGGTACACCCCGGGAAATTTATGAATGCTGCCGCCAGGCCATTGAGAAAGGAAAGCGGGCTCCCCGGGGCTTTGCTTTGATGCAGGGCTGTGAGATGCCGGTGAATACACCGCCTTATAATTTCTATTCGATGAAAAAGGCAATAGATGATTTTGGCTGGTATTAATTCATTCGGAATGGTATCCACCTCAATAACCCGTTTTCCGGCTACAGGAACGGTAAATTTCTCATTATCAGGGTTGTAAACTGAACGACCCGTGATGAAAGCCGTCATCACTCTGCCGGTTTACCCGGTTCGGCTCTTCAGGGTGAAGGCTCTATCAAACAGCTACGACTTCGTCCCTAGTTTACTGGTCAGCAGTTCCCGAATCATCTTGGGGTTGGCTTTGCCGCCGGAGGCCTGCATCACCTGGCCGATCAGGAATCCCATGGCCTTTCCTTGACCGTTCCGGAAATCAGCTACAGCCGCCGGTTGGTCGCTTAAAACCCGGTCAATTAATGAATCCAGGGCATTGGGGTCGGAGACCTGCTTGAATCCGCGGGCGGCTACAATCGCTTCGGGGGTCTCGTCAGTCTCAAATAAGCTCAGAAGCACCTCTCGTGCCGCGTTGGCATTAATCTCATCTGCGGCCAGCATTTTCAGCAGCACGGCAAAGCGGGCTGGAGTTGCCGGAGAATTGCCCAGTTCCAGCTTCCGTTCTTTGACTGCCGGGATCAACTGCGTGTTGAGCCAGTGCATTGCCGTGCGCGGGACTGCCCCGCATTCAATCAAAGCCTCAAAATACGCTGCTGTCTCGGGCTCGGTACTCACAATAACCGCTTCTTCACCGGTCAGTCCGTATTGTTTCATAAAGCGCTCAGCTTTTACAGCAGGCATCTCCGGGAGCCGGGAACGCATCTTTTCGATCCATTCAGGACTTAGTTCTATTGCCGGAACGGAGGGGTCCGGAACGCACGGGCCGGAAAATTTGCCGCGCATGGGGACGGTGACCTTTTTATCCGGGTCCCACAGACGGGTGTGCAGAATCACCGCTTCACCTGCCTGCACGGCGGCGCTCTGCCGGCTGATTTCGTAAGCAATAGCATCGCCGGCGTGGCGGATGGAGTTCATATTTTTTACTTCCACCTTTGTGTTCATCTGATCGCTTCCCCTGGGCCGAACGGAGATGTTGGCATCCACACGCATCGAACCGTTTTCCATGCTGCATTCGGATGATCCTACCGAGCGCACCTGGGTCCGCAGCGCTTTCAGGAACTCCATGGCCTGATATGGGGAACGGAAGTCCGGCTCGGTCACGATCTCCACCAGAGGTGCGCCGGCTCGGTTGAAGTCCACCAGGCTGATTTTCAGCCGGCCCTCCATCTGATGTACCAGCCTGGCCACATCTTCCTCCATATGGATATGGTGAATGCGCAGCCTTTAGATCGGAAGAGCGTCGTGTAGGGAAAGAGTGTAGGATAGGGTGTA
>CAZELW010000039.1:9355-10066 GCA_964513135.1 uncultured Dehalococcoidales bacterium | reverse complement strand
GGAGAAGCTGGACGGCGAGAGAATTAAGAATTAAGATTAAAGAATCGAGAGATACAAAAATACGAAATAATATATTTGAAGGGATGAAAATCCCATTTTCAGAGTAAGGGACTAAGGATTAATTAACAGATGGTATGTGATGCGGTACTCACAAAGGAGAAAGCTGTCAAGAAGCCCGGTGCGGCGGGTTATTATATCGCTATAGTTATAAGTATACTGCTGCTTTATTTTTTCAATAATATGCGCTTTCTGAACCTCTCATTTATCCCGGCTGAGAATTTCATTTCCTGCCTCTGGGCGATTAATCTGGCGTTGAGCGCCGGCATCATCGGTAATTTCATTCTGCTTCTTTACCGGCCCCGCTGGTTTCATCATCTGATGCAGGGCCTTATCGTTGGACTGGGCGGATTTGCCGTATATGTCGTTTTCAAGATATTCCCTTTTACATTCAGCAGCAGTTTCCTGAATTCCGGAACCAGGAACGCCCTTATCTCCTTGATGGCAGTGGCGAGCATCGCTTTCATTATCGAGATGGTCAAATTCCTGCTGGCTTTGAGGAGAGAGAGGCAGATACCTGACTGCACGCAATAAAGGCGCCGGGGGCTGGCGGGTGTGGGGGGAATGAAGATTAATGATTAAGGAAGGGGGCCTCCCCACCCTGATTTCCGTTGGAACGGTATCAGGATTAATGATTAAGGAATAAGGAAAGAG
>CAZELW010000039.1:0-9345 GCA_964513135.1 uncultured Dehalococcoidales bacterium | reverse complement strand
CGAAGCCTCCAGCATGACCACTACAAGAACCTTCAGCCTGAGAAGAAGGAAGGGTGGCTAATGATTGAGGAGGGAGAGAGGGAGACCGGGTAGATTCCGGATCGACGTCCGGAATGACGGGGGATGAAGAGGCTCAGCATGATACCATTATCAGGCTTCCAGGATGCATAGGCCTTCATTGACAGATGATGTTAGCGGAAAAATTGAAAAAATGGCGGATAGATATTACAATGTTGATACAACGTAATACCGGAGGGATAAAATTATGTTGAAAAAGCTAACACGCCATGGAAATAGTCTGGCTCTGGTAATAGATAAAGGGGTGTTGGAACTTCTTAATATTGATGACCAGACACCGCTGGAAATTACTACCGACGGTTCAATATTGTTAATATCACCGGTTAGAGATGAAAAACGGAAAAGTCAGGTTCAGAAAGCTATGGGAAGGGTCAATGCTAAATACGGGCGTGCTCTAAAGAGGCTGGCTGAGTGAAAGAGCCTCTTTTTCTCACTCTCGACGAGGTAATCGAAATTCATAAGGACCAGATACAAAGATATGGAGGTCATATCGGTATCCGGGATCTTGAACTTCTAAAATCATCTATCAACATGCCCGCTGCAAGTTTTGGGGGAGAATACCTGCATACTGACGTTTATGAAATGGCGGCAGCATACCTGTTTCATATAATTCGGAATCATCCTTTTATGGATGGCAATAAGCGGACTGGCGTGGTGTCCGCTCTTGTATTTCTGATTTTGAATGGAATTGAATTTACCGCTGATGAAGACAAATTGGAGAAAATGGTGGTTTCAGTTGCCGAAGGCAAAACCGGCAAGCCAGAGATTGCACAATTCTTTCGCGATAATTCCCAATCCCTGGGATAAATTGAAGCATTGAAGCCTTAAGCAAGTATTCCGGAATGGTCCTGGTGGGCTCATATATTTTCTAGCGAAATATTACCCCCAGCCCTGATGTTCCATGGAAGGGGATGACGATTACAGATTAATGAAGGGGAGGATGCTTCGGCTTCGCCAATCGAAGCCTCCAGCATGACAGGATATTAACGTTTAAGAAGAATTCCCGACCTCAGGCTGCCTTCAAGGCTCTTAGATTGCTTCGGAGGAGGCTCAGGAGCCTCGCAATGACGGCCTAGGGGTTGTGCACGAAATTACGGCCAAGGGGTTAGGCACGGAATGACGGGAGAGGGGTTGGGTTCGCAAAGATGGACAAGGGGTTGGACCCTGCTGGCCCTGGGTAGACAGAACCGTCTATCCGAATTTATGGCTGATGCCGTAGCCGCCTTTGGGGAAGCGCCAGTCTATATTCAAATGGGGACAGCCGATACGGCAGGACCCGCATTCCAGGCAGCCTTCATGGTTCACCGCAATGCGGTCGCCTTCCTGGCGGTACACGTAAGCCGGGCAGATATAGAGGCAGGCCTGGGTCTGGCATTTATTCTTGCAGACCTCTCCGTCAATGATCTTTAAATGACTCTCTTCGTCTACCTTGAAACGGTCCAGGAAGAGCTTGTCTTCGATTTTGACTGTCATTTGACCGACCTCCATCCGTTCCAGGCTATCTTGGCGATTTTTACCAGTCCCATTTTCTGGCGGATTCCCGCCATGATGGTCTTCTGTTTTTCCTTTTTGCTTATTCCATTGACGGTGAGCATCTCACGGGCAGCGAGCTGGGCGACCTGGGGAAGCTCATTAAAGATCTGATGAGTGTTATACAGAAAATCCGGGAAATTGCGGTATTTCTGCATGTCTTTTATCACGAAAGATTCCTGCATACTCCTGACATAGGAGCTGAGACCCTGCCGGGAGAAATCGTTCCGGCTGATGGCCAGCTTGATCGCCTCTGCGGCCATCTTCCCGGAGGCCATTGCCAGGTTGCTGCCCTCGCGGTGGAGGGCATTGAACAGCATGGCTGAATCTCCGGCTATCAAATAGCCGTCTCCCGCCAGTTGAGGAATCGTACTGTACCCGCCTTCGGCCAGCCAGTGAGCTGTGTACTCAATCGGCTTTCCTCCCGCAATTAGCGGCGCTACCATGGGATGCTGTTTGTAGGCCTCCATCAGGTCGTAAGGCTTGAGTTTGGTTTTGACAAAGGCGGCCAGATTGGCTCCCACGGACAGGGAAACCGAACCTTTATTGGTATAGACGATGGCAACTCCATCCATTCCTCCGGTGATGGCACCGAGGACCTCGGTGGTCACTCCATCGGAAGGCCCAACTCCAAAACGCTGCTCAATAACTTCCGGAGGAAGCTCGATGGTCTCCTTTACCGCCAGGGCTACATGTTCCGGCTTCAACTCCGGCCGGAATCCGGTCTTGGCTGCCAGAGGTGAGTTGACGCCGTCCGCCAGCAGGACTACCTTAGCCGGGACCTCTCCGTCTTTCCGGTTGGTGACGACTCCAGTTACCCGGCCCTGGCTATCCTTTAATAAGTCGGTTACTACCGTGGCCGGAACCACTAGAGCGCCTTTCTTTTTGGCCTGTTCGGCAAACCAGCGGTCGAATTTGGCCCGGCCTACTGTGAAAACGTTATATTTTCTTTCACCGGCAAAGATATTATCGCG
This sequence comes from uncultured Dehalococcoidales bacterium, assembly GCA_964513135.1. Taxonomy (GTDB): domain Bacteria; phylum Chloroflexota; class Dehalococcoidia; order Dehalococcoidales; family UBA3254; genus CAZELW01. The sequence continues at coordinate 6,763 of CAZELW010000039.1, read as the reverse complement.
GTAGCCAATGCTGTAGCCGGCCTCCTGAGAGAGATACCAGATACGGGACTCGACAATATTCCGCTCTACAGGACAGCCCCGCTCCATGAAGTCCGGCAGTACCTGCCCCAGGTTATAACCGTAAAGTACACCTCCGGACATGTTTTTGGCTCCGGGATATTCACCACGTTCAAAAACGATCGTTTTTATTCCCGCATCGGCCAGGATACAGGCTGCGGAGGTGCCAGCCGGGCCGGCTCCTACGATCGCAACATCAAAGGACTCTTTCATGATTTGGCCTCTTGAGTTTTTAGAGCAGGCAGACGAGATTTCAGTCCCTGGATAAGCTCCGGAACTATTTTTACGAAATCTCCGATTATAGAATAATCCGCTATCTGCACCATCGGCGCATTGCGGTCGGTGTTGATGGCAATTACTTTCTCCGAGCCCTGCATTCCCACCAGATGCTGGACTGCTCCGGATACTCCGATACCGATATAAAGCTTGGGAGCCACCGTCTTGCCGGTCTGTCCTACCTGGCGCAGGTACGGCAGCAAGCCGGATTCTACCAGCGGCCGTGAGCAGGCGATCGTTCCACCGATCAGACCGGCGAATTCCTCCAGCATGGGGAAATACCGGGAGTCGCAGGCGCCCTTGCCCAGCACCACCAGTACCTGGGCATGAGTGATATCAATAGCTCCATCAGTATCCAGAGTGATGGTTTCCAGAATTCGGGGAACAATCTCCGCAAAGCCTTCGTATTTTACCGAAATGACTTCTCCCTGGCGGGAGGGGTCCTTTTTGGGCATTTTCATCACTTTGGGCCTGACGGTGCTCATCTGTGGCCGGTGATTGCGGCACAATATGGTAGCCATGATATTACCGCCGAAAGTCGGACGGGTCATCAATAAAAGCTTCTCGTTGGGGTCTATATCCAGACCGGTGCAATCGGCGGTGAGGCCGGTTGGCAACTGGGTAGCTACCACACTGGAAAGGTCGCGGCCAAGCGGGGTCGCCCCGATCAGGAATATCTCCGGTTTGACGGACCGGCAGAGATTGGTCAGCGCGTTGCCGTAGATCTTGGATACATAGGTCTGGAGCATGGGGTCTTCCATCACATACACCCGGTCACAGCCGTAGCTGATGGCCTCTTGAGCGATGTCCCGGACGTTATCCCCCAGCAAAAAGCCGTACACCGGGGAATCCAGTTTACCGGCCAGCTCGCGGGCTTTGCCCGCCAGCTCCCAGGACACCTCGGCGGCGGTGCCGTCCCGGGTCTCAATGAAGACCGCCACTCCTTTGTAATCGGCGATACCTCCGGTCCCGGCTTTGGCTTCCGCCGGCGCTGCTGCCGGTTTTTTCTTCAACGGCTTATCAAAAATAACAGCCTCGGCCGGGCATATCATGACGCATTTACCGCAGCCGATACATTTCTCGGCATTGATAAAGGCGATTCCGTCTACGATATCAATGGCTTCAACCGGACATTCTCCCAGACAGGCCTGGCATCCGGAACACTTTTTGGTATTTATCTCAGCGATTTCTCGCCCTTTACTGTTTTTTGGCATCTTCTACTTTACCGTCGGTATTAATTACTTCAGCTAACAGGGCCGTCTCTTTTTCAAAGAGAGTATCCAGGAAGCTGCTTACCGCTTTGTCCTGGCCTTCAGCGCTGTCGAATACGGGACCTCCCTTGCGCGGGGGCGGAGCAAAGATTGTCCTCACCGAAGTCGGCGATCCTTTGAGTCCCAGCATTTCCGGGGCAGCTTCCAGCTCTTTGGCCCCCCAGACTTTGACCTCCTGGCGAATCGACCGGACCAACTCCGGCAAGGAGGCATATCGCGGCGTGGCCAGTTCCAGTTCCACCGTTAGAAGCACTGGCAAGCGGGCTTCCACGACCTGGCTGCCTCCTTCGATCTCCCGCCGGACGGTAATCAGCTTTTTTTCTAAATCTACGCCGATTATCTCCGAAACATAGGTCAGTTGAGTGTATCCCAGCCGGGTAGCGATTCCGGGGCCGGTCTGTGCGGTATCTCCGTCGATGGCCTGCTTTCCGCACATCACGATCTCGACCGGGTCCTGGGTGCTGAGCCGGGAAATAGCAGAGGCCAGGGTATAGCTGGTAGCCAGAGTGTCCGCTCCGGCGAGTGCCCGGTCGGACAATAATACGGCTTCGTTGGCTCCTATCGCCAGACAATCGCGCAACTGCGCTTCAGCCTGTGGAATGCCCATGGAGATGACGGTAACCTTGCCGCCGTACTTTTCAACCAGCTTAACTGCGGCTTCGGTAGCGACCAGATCGTAGGGGTTACAGATAGATTCAACACCAGCACGAATCAGAGTATTGGTTGCCGGATCGATCTTAACCTGAGTGGTATCCGGCACTTGCTTGATACAACATACAATATGCATTAATTACATCACCTGAAGCTATTATAAGGCAGTGAAGCTACAAAGTCAAACGAGATGTTTCGCGAGTCCGGACCAATGACAGAATGATAATGGGGCTCCAGCATGGCAACTTTCCGGATACCAGAGGACGTTGGTAAGGATTGGAAAGAATGAAAAAGCCCTGGCAGATGTCTTGCGAAACTTGACACAAGGTGTATAATATGAATCATACTTATAGAAACCGCAACCAATATTTCACGGCATGGGAAACATCTCGTTAAAAACAAAATAATACCGGCGGGCGCTCCTTAGTAACAAATATTACCAATTTTACATTATCCGGATACTGATACACGGTATTTCTTTCACAGGACTCTAACTCGCATGGGGGAAATCAATCATACTTCCAGAGTCAAATACGAATTACGGACAAACATACCTTAGTGGATGATTGGTGAAACCGAGAAAGATGATATTAATCCGTTCGGGTTATATATCTTATTTGTTTAAGGAGGAAGAAATTGAAACAAAACGGTTCCGGTAAATTCCTGGTTTTCACTATTGCCTTTGCACTGGTATTAATGCTTATGGTGTCCCTGTTGGGAGCCTGCACCCAGCAACAAACACCTGCTCCGGCGACCACTCCGGTAGCTCAGCCATCTACTGCGGCGCCTCAACCTTCTACTGGGGCACCCCAGCCTACTACCACGGCGCCCCAACCCACCGGCAAACCCGTGACTATTGTCTTCAGCTCTCATGATCCTAAAGGCGGCAGCTGGGCGGAAATCTATGATCCGTTCTTTGCCGCTGTTGAGCAGCGCACCAATGGAATGGTCAAGTTTGAGCAGCACTGGGGCGGCGAATTATCCGGCTTTTTTGAAGCATATGATAATACGGCCAACCGTACTTTCGATATGGCCCAGGTTATGACCTCCATGTACCCGAATCTATTCCCTCTGGAGGACGTGACCTCGATTGTCAAGTACGATGTCAAGAACCTGGCTGTCTCTCAAACTATTACCGAGCTGGCGACGAAATTCCCGGAGATGGGCCAGGCCTATGAAAAATCGGGGACACACCTCCTCTGGAGAGTCGCCACCTTCCCTAATATGTCCTGCATGGGGAAAGGCAAGGCAGTCAAGACGGTTGACGACCTGAAGGGCAAGAAGTATCTTTCCACCGGGCCGTGGGACGCCGCCATGTGGACCGCCCTGGGCATGACCCCGCTATCCATGATGCCTGATGAGACCTTCCTGAACTTGCAGACCGGCGTGGTAGACGGCGCCACTTTCACTCTGGCCTCGTTATTCGACTTTGGTTGGGGCGAGGTTGTTCCCTTTATCACTGAAACCAACGTCCGCTGTGGGGCATTCCAATGCGTCATGAACCTCGATGTCTGGAACAGCCTGTCCCCCGAATTCCAGCAGATCATCACCGAAGAAGCCGCCAAGATACCCAAGGCACAGGACCAGCAACAATTGAGATTCGACAGAGACCTGAGACCCGTTGCGACAGAGGAATTCGGTACTGAGTTTTTCAAATTTACTGATGCCGACTATGCCAAGATGAATGAACTTACTGCTTCGGTACATGAAAAATTTAAAGCCGATCTGAATGCCAAGGGCTTGCCGGGGACAGCAATACTGGAGGAGTGGCTGAGCCTCTCCAAGAAGTACAGCGCTCCGGAGTATGCTCTTAAATAGTCTATCCTGACCTTCCAGAACACACGCTGATTGTCCGTCCCTTTTGGGGATTAACCGGAAATCCGAATAAATACCAACCCAAGGGGACGGACATATAAAACAGGAGACTGCTTATGGCTGGAGGAGGGCCTTATTCTTTGGAGATAAGAACAACTGAAATACAGTCCATAAACATCCTGGACAGGATGATTCATCTGGTTAATTATGTCGGTGTTTTCAGCCGCTGGATGAATACTATCGGCTCTATCATTATTTTCGGCATGGTCGCTCTGACCTTTGCTGATGTCATCCTGCGGTACGGGTTCAACAGCCCTATCCCCTATGCCTTTGAAATAACCGAGATAATGCTGATTTTCGCAGTTTTTTTCACCATTGCCCATACTCATAATCTGAAGGGCCATATCACCGTAGATGTGATATCCGCCAAGTTAAGCCAAAACGGCCGGTTGATCCTGAGTTTCATCACTGACCTGCTGGCGCTAGGGATGTTTGGAATCATTATCTGGCAGGCTATTGTCCTGACCCAGACCTTTTATTTACGCGGCAACTTACATTCAGATTCCTTTCATGTGATCGCCTGGCCTTTCGCCGGCGTAATCATCTTCGGCACCGTACTGATGGAGCTGCTGATTTTCCGGGACCTTTTGAAGGACATCTCACAATCCACCAAAGCCGGTTTAAAATGGCATCAATGGCTTCTGATGTTCGGGATAGCTATTATCATGATAGCCCTGTCGGCATTCCTGGTCCAAAAGGGCTCACTGCAAATGAACCTGGCCACCATAGGTTTCATCGGCCTGGCCTTTTTCATGATACTACTTCTGGCCGGCGTACCTGTGGCGTTTACACTTTTAATTTCCGGCTTTATTTTTATCTCCCAGATCCGCGGCTGGGACCCGGCCTTAAATACCCTTAGCCGAGGATTTTATTCCAATACGGGGAACTTCGTCTGGGCCACCGTGCCGTTTTTTGTGCTGATGGGCTATTTTTGTCTTCATTCCAGGATCGGCGAGGACCTTTACGCCCTGTTCTACCGCTGGCTCGGACACATTCGAGGGGGACTGGCCATCGCTACAACTACCGCCTGCTGCGGTTTTGCCGCTATCGTAGGCGATAGCATCTCTTCTATTGCCACGATGACCTCGGTTGCCATGCCGCAGATGAAAAAATATAAATATGACGACCGCCTGTCTACCGGAGCCATCGCAGGCGGGTCTATCATCGGTCCTGTTATTCCTCCCAGTATCCCTTTTATAATTTACGGCGTTATCACCGGGGTCTCTATCGGGCAGCTTTTTATAGCCGGTATTGTTCCCGGTATTCTCCTCGGTCTGGCTTTTGCCAGCACCATCTACATCTGGTGCCGGGTCAACCCCAATATCGGTCCGGCTGGAGAACACACTCCATGGGGACCCAGATTCCGGTCGTTGACTGCCAGTGTGCCTATATTGCTTTTATTTCTGCTCGTCATCGGCGGCATCTACGGCGGTGTTTTCAGTCCCAGTGAAGGGGGGGCAATGGGCGCGATGGGGGCTTTGATTATCGGGCTGGCGATGCGGAGGTTTACCTGGCATAAAATCTGGCTCTCGCTTATTGACACCGCCAAGGTCCTGGGTATGCTGCTTCTGATAGTCAACGGAGCTGTCCTTTTCACCCGGTTTGTCGCCTGGTGCAATGTCTCCGATTCTGTATCTGCCGCGCTGGCAGGCGTCGGTTTGTCCGGGCTTTCGATGGTGATCTTGATTCTGGCAGTATTTTTGATCCTGGGTTTTTTTGTTGATATACTGACCCTGACCCTGATCGGTGTTCCCATTGTACATCCGATTATCGTTGCACAGGGAATGGATCCGATCTGGTTTGCCATCCTGATCCTTCTCGTTCTGATCCTGGGGTCCTTAACTCCTCCTGTAGGCATCAATCTGTTTACTATGAAGGGAATGGCCCCGCAAATTCCCATGGGGGTTATATATCGAGGCGCTATTCCATTTGTGATCGCTTCTGTTGCAGTGATCATCATACTCTTCGCATTCCCTGATCTGGTCACCTGGCTGCCCAACCTGATGAAGTAATAATTGGGGCTGTTTTGAATTTCAGACGCCGGCTTCCAAATTTGGAAGCCGGCGTCTGTACAGGTGAGATGGGTCTCTCCACGGGGCAAATGCTATGATTTCAATAATTATATGAGCCGGAGGCTGAATCCTGTTTTACCTCAGGAATTCGCTTTCGAGCGAATTTATTCTCCCTGCAAGGTAAAGTCAGCTATCTGGCCGCTGGTATTCCGGTACGCGTAATTTTTCCCGTAATCGCTGAATTTCCAGAAGCCGGTGCAGATTCTGACGTTAGAGAGGAAAGGCAACCTTCCATTTTCCATGCGTACCGGGTTTACTCCATCGCCGCCAACCGTCAATACCAGGTTTTGCTCCCAAAAAGGCGCCGAGATGGTGGAAGTGCGATCCTTCTCACTTATATCTACCCTGACAAACTTGACGCCAAGGGTCTTTTTCCACATCCCACCCTCCATATGCTCGAAGAAAAAGTCCTGGAGAGTCTTCCTTTGTTTTTCAGTGGCATTGTCACTTATGTAAACTGCCCCCTCTTCAACGGTACCCGGCCTGGGGCCGATTTCATCCATGTGAACAAAGATCGGAAGAGCGTCGTGTAGGGAAAGAGTGTAGGATAGGGGGTTGGGG
>CAZELW010000038.1:8132-10096 GCA_964513135.1 uncultured Dehalococcoidales bacterium | reverse complement strand
TACACCCTATCCTACACTCTTTCCCTACACGACGCTCTTCCGATCTTGGACTCCGATATCCGCGACAGGTCCAATGACTGCCGCAAGCCGTTAACCAGCGTCCGCAGGCCGTCCGCTTTTAAAAGGCTGGGGGTGCCGCCGCCCAGATAAAGAGTAGTGAAATCCAGTCCGCGGTATTTTTCGGATTCTTTCAACACCGCTTTGATATATAAATCCAGGGTGCGGTCATCACCGGAAGACAGGGGCCGGGAATAAAAATCGCAATAGCAGCATTTGTGCACGCAAAAGGGGACATGGACATAAAGTCCCCTCTCACTATTCGAGCTTGTCTCCGGACCGGGCGCAGCCAGAAGATCCGCGGGCGGCAAGCTCATTCCTCCATTTTAAGCAGCAGCAGGAAAGCTTCCTGCGGCACTTCTACGGAACCCACCATTTTCATCCGCTTTTTACCTTCTTTTTGTTTTTCCAGGAGCTTGCGCTTCCGGGTTATATCGCCTCCATAGCACTTGGCCAGCACATCCTTTCTGAGCGGCGCAATATCTTCACGGGCAATTATCTTTCCCCCAATCGCAGCCTGAAGCGGAATGGAAAACAACTGCCGGGGAATCAGTTTCCTCAGCTTATGGATCAGCACTCGCGCCTTGCCGACAGCGGTATCTTTATCAGAGATGAACGAGAGGGCATCGACCTGGTTCTCTTTGACCAGGATGTCCACTTTGACCAGCGGACCCTCCTTATATCCAATAAACTCGTAATCCATGCTGGCATAACCCCGACTGACGCTTTTCAGCCTGTCATAATAACCGGTAATTATCTCAGCCAGGGGGAATTCATAGGTCAGCATCGCCCGACGCTTGTCCGGATGTTCCATATTTTTCATAGTTCCCCGGGACTTCTCAGACAGTTCCATGACCGCCCCGATATGGTCGTTGGGAACAATTATCCGGGCCTCAACAACAGGCTCCTCAATATGATCGATGAAACTCGGGTCAGGGAAACGGGAGGGATTGTCTATCATCAACTCTTCAGACTGCTCTCCCTTGCGCGTGACTACCTTGTAGACCACTGACGGCATTGTGGCGATCAATTCCTGGCCGTACTCTCTTTTTAAACGCTCGAGGGTAACATCCATGTGCAGCATACCCAGGAAGCCCAGGCGGTAACCGTGTCCCAGCGCTGCCGAGGTCTCTTTTTCAAAGATAATTGCCGAATCATTCAACTGGAATTTTTCCAGTGCTACAGTCAGCTTCGGATAATCATTGGTGCTGACAGGATAGATGCCGCAAAAAACCATAGGCAGGACCCGCCGGAAGCCGGGCACAGCCGGAGTATCCGGATAGTCGGGAGAAATGATAGTATCGCCTACGTGAACATCTCCTACCTCCCTTATAACAGCGCCCAGATAACCTACTTCACCAGCCTGTAAAGCCCCGGTGGGGACCAGGTCAGGAGTGAAATAGCCTACCTCATCCACCTCGAAAGTCTTTCCGGTGGATTTCATGGTTATCCTGATTCCTTTGGCGAGTTTGCCGGAAAAGACCCGGACGTGCGGGATAACCCCCCGGTAAGAATCATAATAAGAATCAAAGATCAGGCATCTCAGGGGAGCACTGCTATCCCCTTTGGGCGGTGGGACTCTTTCTACTATCGCTTCCAGCAGTTCCGGGACGCCGGCGCCGGTCTTGCCAGATACCAGCAGGGCATCCTCTCCGGGCAAGCCCAGCATTTCTTCGATTTGCTGACGTGAATCATCTATCACAGCATTGGGCAGATCGATTTTGTTAATTACCGGAATGATCTCCAGTCCGGCATCAATGGCCAAATAGGCATTGGCCACTGTTTGGGCTTCTACACCCTGAGTGGCATCCACGAGCAGTATGGCCCCTTCGCAAGCTTTCAGACTCCGGGAGACTTCATAGTTAAAATCCACATGACCAGGCGTATCAATCAGGTTCAGAATATAC
>CAZELW010000038.1:4909-8122 GCA_964513135.1 uncultured Dehalococcoidales bacterium | reverse complement strand
GGATCCTGACCGATTTGGCCTTGATGGTGATGCCTCGCTCGCGCTCCAGGTCCAGGCTGTCCAGGAGTTGTTCGTTATTAGTGGTATGAACCACACCGGTCAGTTCCAAGATACGGTCAGCCAGCGTGGATTTGCCATGATCGATATGGGCAATAATGCAAAAATTACGGATATTATTCATCTATCAGTTGAATATTAACATGGGGCTGCATTTCAAGCAAGAATGCCAAGTCTTATTATAATAGCCCCTGATTGGAGACGCTGTAACAGCGTCTCCAATCAGGGGCCAAGCTTAATAATCCTCCGGACTATAAAAATTTAAATTGATAGAAGAGTGCCGGACCGATACCAAAGCTCAGGTGCAGCATTGATCCTGATTGTCTTTCTTTCCTTCTTCTTCAGACGCAGCCTTTTGGGCTTCTTCTTCCTTTCTCTTCTTTTCAGCCTTTTCTTTCTCTATTTTTTCTTCGAATTCCCTAAAGGAATCCCATCTGAACGGTCTTCAGCCCATCTTTATTTCCTCCATTTTACTTCGATCAGCGATATTAATTCATATCCTGATGATTTCATTATAGTAGTTTTCCAGAAAGATATCATGCTCCAGATTGGCACTACTTCGATGATATTCCCGGCTTAAGGCTCCCTTACCGGGGTGTTACTGAAGGTGTTGGAGAGGAATCCGGAGTGGGATAGTATTCCAGCGTGATCTCTGTGGTCTTTTCAGTCTTTCCCTGCCAGAAAGTGATTTTTACTGTCTGCCCCGGCAGGCTCAAGTTGAACAGGCCGATCAGGTCTTCGGCGCTGGTGATTATTTTACCATTGAAACGGGTAATAATGTCTCCGGCATCGATTCCGGCGTGACTCGCCGGACTATTTCGGGATACCGATGTAACTATAGCCCCCTTGCTCACGCCAGGCGCCACGGGCGAAGAGAGATTTTCATCGAATGTTGAGATGTCTATTCCTAACCAGGCACGGGGAACTTGCTGACCGGATGAGAGAAGTTTTATTATCGGCAGAGCATCCTCGATATTGATGGCGTAACCCATGCCTTCGACACCAGACTCATCTATTTTCAACGTATTGATGCCGACAACTTCTCCCTGCATGTTAATAAGGGGGCCTCCGCTGTTACCGCGATTTAGCGGCGCGCTGGTCTCGATCAAATTACCATAGACCTGGCCCTTTTCCGGGCTCATAGTGACTCCCAGGCGGCTGACAATGCCTGTTTTGGCACTAATACCCTTTCCTACTGGATTGCCCATCGCTAACACCCAGTTCCCTACCCTGAGATTCGAGGTTTCAGCGACCGGCAAGGGATTTAATTTCTCCTTTAATTTAACTTTTAAAACAGCCAGGTCCGTAACCGGATCGGCATATACAGAATCCACCCGATATTCCCGATGATCAAAAAATTCAATGCGAACCGTGACGGACCCGTCTATTACATGGCTGTTGGTTACGATAGTCTCCTCATCCAATACCCAACCTGAACCCAATTCAACCTGCGTGATCATTTCCTCAGAATCATCAAGGGAGAGCTTTTCAGCCTCAACTGCCACTACGGATGGCCCTACCAATTCCACCAGACGGGAAAAATCCGGAAACCCGGGCTCTGAAGTTGAAAGGGTTTGAGATTCCACGGTCTCGCTTTCGGCAGGCGGTGATTGAACAGGAGTAATACCAGGGGTAATGCAGCCAGTCAAAGCTGCCAGTAACACCGAAACAGCGCATGTTAAAAAGAGGTATTTTCGTCCCATTGGTCATTCTTCCTGGATATCTATCAATAAGTTTTCTCTTTGGGTGCATGTCGTAAGCTACCAGGGTCCTGCCTGATTCTTCCGGGATATTTAACAATTTGCCAGGTTTCGTCTTAATTCATTATATTTGAAGGCTAAAAATATTTTATCCGCCTTGATACTTAGAAGGGTCTAATGAGCATTAGAGCGAATTAACATAGCAATACCGAAAGATAGTAAGCTGAATATGGAGGATTTTGTGTATTTATGATTAAGAAAGAGTAGCGTACCGGCTGAGAAAAGCCTCTTTCAGTGATATCGGGGTTAAACAGCGGGGACTTCCAGGATGCCCAATAAATCCAGTCCTCTGATAATCATATTGACAGCGATAGCCGCCAGGAGCAAGCTGGATATCTTTGAAACGGCCTTCACACCGCCCTGCCCGAGAAAGCGGATAATATAATTGCTCGATATGAATATTACGTATACTATTAATATATTCAAAATAAAGGATATTACTACATAATATACCGGAAACTGAGTCACCAGAAGCAGCAGGGTGGTGATAGCGGCGGGCCCCATCGTTAAAGGAGTCCCGATGGGAACTACCGCTACCATTTCCTCCTTGACCATGTCTATCGATTGGCCGCCCATCATATAACTTACAGATAATACCAACAGGATAATTCCGCCTCCGATAGCGAAAGAGCCCACCGAGATACCCATCAGATTCAGGACCAGTTGACCGAGAAAGAGAAAGAAAAATCCCAGCACCGTCGCCGTAATTACCGCATTGCGGATCATCCGCGTCCGTTCTCTCGGAGACATTACATCGCTGAGCGAAATCACAAAAGGGAGATTGCCAACGGCGTCAATGACGATAAATAATGGAACAAAGGTCAATAAAAAGTTTTGCCATATGCTATCGGTAACCATATCTTTATTTTAGCACACCCAGGAAAGGTAGTTTCCCGAATAGCAGGCTTATAAGTCCCGGCTATTTTTGACACCTGTAATCGCCGATGATACACTTTCCTTAGAAAATGGCTTTACTCGTGTTTGTTGAGTTATGTTAATAAAAAAAATCGGGATACTCTATCATCCCATGATCCGGGCCACCAGCGACAAAGCCCGTGAGATGGCCGACTTCCTTAAAACCAGAGGCATCGATGTCTGGACATGCTCTGCCTGGGAGACTGAAAATGCTGTCGCCAGGCTGGATACCACGGACTTATTAATCACCACTGGAGGTGATGGCACGATATTGCGTGCAGCCCAGGTGGCTCTCCGGAATGAGATTCCAATCACCGGTATTAATATGGGCAAACTCGGTTTTCTAACTGAGTTCAGGGCTGATGAAGCTATCGAGCGACTTCCAGACCTACTGGAGGGGAAGGGCTGGCTGGATGAGAGGACCATGCTGGAAGCCAGGCTGGAACCGGCTGAGCCCAATGGTAAACCCCATAATATCTTC
>CAZELW010000038.1:0-4809 GCA_964513135.1 uncultured Dehalococcoidales bacterium | reverse complement strand
GCTGGAAGCCAGGCTGGAACCGGCTGAGCCCAATGGTAAACCCCATAATATCTTCTCTGCTCTAAATGATGTCGTTCTGGCGCGAGGGGCCACCGCCAAGCTCATCCAGGTCGATACCCGTGTCGATGACCAACCACTTACCATCTACCGGGCTGACGGTGTGATCCTGGCGACAGCCACCGGCAGCACCGGCTATTCCCTGGCAGCCGGGGGACCGGTGATTTATCCGCAATCTTCCGATATTCTGCTGGTGCCCATTGTGTCGCATTTAAGCCTGGGATACAGCCTGGTAATGCCTTCATCCAGCGTAATCCGGCTGCAGTTGATCACCACCAATCAAGCCACTCTGAGTATCGACGGACACATAAATGTCCCCGTATTTAATGATTCTGTGGTCACTGTGAGGAAGAGCTCCCGGAAGACTCGCTTCTTAAGACTTCATGAGAGGAATTATTTCAATAAGCTGGAAGAAAAATTGAGAGGGAAAAAATAGTTGGATCTTATTGTTAAAGCCAAAATCGGGGATGTTCCCCAGATACAGCACCTGGTCAATTCATTTGCCGAAAGAGGCGAAATGCTGGCAAGGCCGCTCAGCGAAATTTACGAGAACCTGCGGGATTACTATGTCGTAAGAGATGGCGACCGGGTTATCGGCTGTGTAGCGCTGCATGTGAGCTGGGCCGACCTGGCTGAAGTAAAGGCACTGGCGGTGGCTGAAAATATCCAGCGGAAAGGCCTTGGCTCGAAGCTGGTCCAGGCTTGCCTTGATGAGGCCAGAGAGCTGGATATTCCGATCGTTTTTTGTCTGACCTTTAAGCCGGCTTTTTTTGGGAAACAGGGTTTCATCGAGGTCGATAAAATGAAGCTGCCCAAAAAGGTCTGGTCGGAATGCTTCCATTGTCCTAAATTCCCGGACTGCGGCGAGACCGCCATGTATTACTCTGTAAAAGAGGGGGCGCAGCTTGGCTGAAGAAAAGACTATTTCCAGTCGTCATATTTTCAAAGGAAGAGCTTTTAATGTGCGTGTGGATACGGTTATCAATGCCAGCGGACAGCAGACCACGCGGGAAATAGTGGAACATGTTGAATGCATCGCCGTAGTCCCTGTGGACGCTAATGGAGATATCCTTCTGGTCAGACAGTACCGAAAGGCCGTGGAGAAAGAACTGCTGGAGATTCCGGCAGGCGGGATCGACCCCGGAGAAGACCCGGACAGCGCTGTCCGCCGCGAATTACAGGAGGAGATCGGTTATCTTCCGGAGAAAATTGAACGAATGAACGGCTTTTATTCATCTCCCGGATTTTGTACCGAATACCTGTATCTTTATCTGGCGGAGGGACTTAAACCCAGCCAGCTCTACGCTGAAGATACCGCTGGCATCGAGACAGTGAGGATCAAACCCCGCCAGGTGCGCAGATTGATCGCTTCCGGAGAGATTTGTGACTCAAAGAGTATCGCCGGATTGCTGTATTACCTGGAATACCGGAAAAAACACCGCTAGAGTTGTTTGTCCTGATTGACAATGGAAGGCAGACCAGGACAACCGGCGGAACAGGGCTAATCAGACCAGAGAGTTGATCTTTTTTCCACCCAGAAGGTGCATATGAACATGCATGATTACCTGGCCGGCTTCCGGACCGGTGTTGATCACCAGTTTGTAAGACCCACGGGTATTCATCTTTTCCGCAACAATATTGGCTACTTCCATCATATGGGCGATAACCGGCAGGTCCTCCGGGGTGATCTCCGCCATGGAAGGGATGTGCTTCCTGGGTATTATCAGCACATGGACCGGGGCTTTGGGATGCAAATCTTTGAAGGCCATTACGGTGTCATCCTGATAAACAACGTCACTGGGAATTTTACCCGATGCGATCTGGTCAAAAATGCATTCCGCCATTTTCAACTCCTTTTCAAAAGTCAGTGCGCTTTTTATATTTTACCAGGAATTGCTAATCTTTCGATGACGGCATCGGCTACCTGCGAGGTACCCACACCGCCGCATTTACCAGGCATCATATCATAGGTCAATTTTTGGCCCTCGGCAATTACCGCGGCTATTGCTTTTTCCAGACGTTCTGCGGCTGACATTTCTCCCAGGTAACGGAGCATCAGCAGACCGGAAAGTATGGTAGCCAGCGGGTTCACCTTGTTTTGCCCGGCATATTTCGGAGCGCTACCATGGGTAGGCTCAAAGACAGCCACACCATCTCCCAGATTAGCTCCGGGTGCTACACCCAGTCCTCCGACCAGTCCGGCGCACAGATCAGACACGATATCACCGTACAGATTCGGCAGCACCATGACATCAAACTGCGCCGGGTTGCGGACCAATTGCATGCACAGGTTGTCAACAATGACATCATTGAATTCAATATCGGCATAGCTTTTCGCGACATCCCTGGCTACAGCCAGAAACAGGCCGTCGGAAAACTTCATAATATTGGCTTTGTGAACGGCCGTGACCTTCTTACGGTTATTTGCCCTGGCATAATCGAAAGCATATTTCACTATCCGCCTCGTCCCGAACTCAGAGATCAGCTTCAGGCTTATGCCGGTGTCTTCCCGGACTACGCCCCTGGTTTCCTTGATCAATCCAAGCAGCCTGATAGCCTCAGGAGACCCTTTCTCATACTCAATTCCGGCATAGAGGTCTTCAGTATTTTCACGGACTATGACAATGTCTACATTCTTATAAGGAGACGGAACGCCGGGATAGGTCTTGCAGGGCCGCAAACAGGCAAATAGGTCCAGACTCTTACGCAGGGCGACATTGACGCTGCGGAACCCAGTACCCACCGGTGTAGTCACCGGTCCTTTAAGGGCAATCTTGTTTTTCCGTATTGAGGCCAGAACAGAATCCGGCAGGGGAGTCCCCAGGGCAGCCATTACACCGGCCCCCGCTTCAGCAATCTCCCAGTTAAATTCAATACCGGTGGCTTCCAGCACTCTGCAGGCGGCCGCCGTTACTTCCGGACCGATGCCGTCACCGGGAATCAGAGTCACATTGTAGGCCATACAGATCGTTCTCCTTAAGTAGAAATCAGAGCTTGAAATCTCCGTTCTTTTTAATATATTCCAGCAGACCGCCTTCATTTAAAATATTGAGCATTACCGGGGGAATCCTGCCGAAGGTAAGTGTTTGACCACTGGTCAAGTCCTTGACCGAGCCCGCCAGCAGGTCTACCTCCAGTTCGTCGCCATCGTTGATTTTATCGGTATCGCAAATTAACACCGGCAAACCCTGGTTGATGGCATTGCGAAAGAAGATGCGCGCTACTGTTTTGACCAGGACTGCGCTGACACCGGCCATCTTGATCACCAGGGGAGCATGCTCCCGGCTGGAGCCTAAACCGAAGTTACTGCCGCCAACCACGAAATCTCCCGGTCTAACACGAGACGCAAAGGTAGGGTCAGCATCTTCCAGGACATGCTTGGCCAGTTCAGGCAGATTGCTGCGGAGACCCGCCAGCCGCCCGGGTACGATTAAGTCAGTGGAAATATTATCGCCAAATTTAAAAGCTTTGCCTTTAAGCATTATAGTACCTCACGAGGATCAGTGATTTCACCCTTGATAGCGCTGGCTGCCGCAGTAGCTGTGCTGGCCAGATAAATCAGCGACTCCGGGTTCCCCATACGGCCTTTGAAATTCCGGTTGGCCGTAGACAGGCAGGCTTCGCCGTTTCCCAGCACGCCCTGATGCAGACCCAGGCAACCTCCGCAGCCCGGCGGCAGGATAACCGCTCCGGCTTCGATCAAATCGGTAATATAGTTCTTCTTGATAGCCTCCAGCAATACGGACTTGGAGGCTGGACCGACAATCAACCGAGTGTCCGGATGACGCTTCCGGCCCCGCAAAATAGACGCAGCCAGAGCCAGGTCTTCTATCCGGCCGTTGGTGCAGGTACCGATAAACACCTGCTGTATTTTGGTGCCTTTCAGGGCTGCGGCGGTAGCAGTGTTATCGACTGTATGCGGCCTGGAAACTGTCGGCTCAAGCTTATCCAGGTCAATGTCGATTACCCGCTCATATTCAGCATCGCTGTCCGCTTCCAGGTGCTGGTAGTCCTGAGCCCGGCCATGCTCCTGTAAATACCCTTGAGTAAGTCCATCCGAGGCAAACAGGCCCACCTTGGCTCCAGCTTCCACCGCCATATTGGAAACAGTCAGACGGTCAGAGATACTCATACGGTCGACAGCCTCTCCGGCAAATTCCAGTGATTTATATGTAGCGCCGTCCGCGCCTATCAGACCAATAAGATGTAAAATCAGGTCCTTGGCGTAGACTCCCTTGCTGAAATCCCCCCTGACACGGACCTGCACGGTTTCCGGCACCCGAAACCAGGTTTTTCCCAGGGCCATGGCAATCGCGACATCAGAAGAACCCATGCCGGTAGCGAAAGCCCCCAGCCCGCCAGCGGTGACGGTGTGTGAATCAGCGCCCACAATCA
The DNA here is from genome assembly GCA_964513135.1 of uncultured Dehalococcoidales bacterium. Lineage (GTDB taxonomy): Bacteria > Chloroflexota > Dehalococcoidia > Dehalococcoidales > UBA3254 > CAZELW01. The sequence goes on along the minus strand of CAZELW010000038.1, from coordinate 357 downwards.
CATCTCCAGGCCGGGCGTAGGACTCGGCCACTATCTGGTGGCAGACTCCCTCACCTACATCAGAGAGCCGGACACCAGCCTGCCGGGCAAACTGACGGAGGAACATGTGATCGTTGGACAGGGCTGCCTGTGGGCTGGGAGCAGCATGGTCCATGAAAAGTATGGTCCGGTCCTTCCGCGCTGGCTCCGGGATAGAGCTCTGCAAGAACTGGCGGACTGTCAGCGGCCCCGTGGTGTCCTGTACGAAGACCAGATCCACTTCGGATATTACGATGTCTCCAGCCCTGGCTTCCGTGCCCGACTTTCTACTCAGATCGGAAGAGCACACGTCTGAACTCCAGTCACCGCTCATTATCT
>CAZELW010000037.1:9204-10223 GCA_964513135.1 uncultured Dehalococcoidales bacterium | reverse complement strand
CCTTAACTTCGCCGCTGCGAACATCAGATAGCGGGTGCCCACTGGGCGCTCCGAAGCCTCTCAGGGCGGGGCGGCCTCCCCTCCCTTAATCATTAATCTTTAATCAGTATTCCGCCCCTTTCCCATGGAGCGGGAGGTAATGGTTAGCTAGAAAATGAAATAACCCTGCATCCTTATCCCGCAGGATAAGCCGGCTTCCATGCTACAATGAAATAGTAGGAAACAGAATTCTGGGTTTCCGGAGACCTGATGGACTTAAAGCTGATCCCGCTCTATTTCATCATAGGTGGACTGACTGTAGCATTAACCGTCTATTTCGGCAGCCGGGGAAGCGGCGTTCTGGCGGCTTTCATTAATTTATTCCCTGCGGTTACCGTCATCTCTTTTATAGCCATCTATATACACGGCGGCACCCAGGCGTTGACGTCCTATACACGGGGAATGGTCTTACTGCTGCCGGCCTGGATAATATACCTGGTGGGAATGTATTTCCTGGTCCCGAGGATCGGACTGTTATTTTCACTTCTGATCGGCATTGCCCTTTTCATTGCAGTCTCTTTCCTCATTGCCAGATATACATGAAGACCTAACTAACTCCGAATCCCGCTTTTCTGACAGCCTCAGCCAGGTCTTTCTCACTGGTACTGGCCGGATCGTATTCCACCGTGGCCTTTCCGCCTTTCAGATCGATGCTGGCAGAGGAAACGCCGCTGACCCCCTTCAGGGCCTTCTCCACACTGCCGGCGCATCCTTCGCAGCGCATCCCGCTTATCTTCAAAGTGACCTGCTTGCTCATCTCTGTCTCCCTCAATCATTTCAACATGTAGATTCTTTCTTTCCTGGCCTCAATCAAGCGAACACCCGGGGCTAACCGGGTTACCTTTTCTACGATCAGCCCGCTTTCTTTTACATTATATGCCGTATCGCGGTTAATATTCTCTCCAACCAGTCCGGAAAGCAGAGGATTAATCCAGTTCATTAAGCGGGCCAGCCATTTATTATCGCTGATCACATGTTCC
>CAZELW010000037.1:0-9194 GCA_964513135.1 uncultured Dehalococcoidales bacterium | reverse complement strand
GTTCCAGCAGCAATACCTTGCCGCCTGATCTGACAACCCTCTTAACCTCTTTTAAGCCCTGCACAGGGTCCGCTACCTCACAGAAGACCCAGGATGATACTACCGTATCGAAGGTATTGTCCGGAAAGTCCAGGTGCTGCACATCCATCAGTTCCAGTCGCACCTTGAGACCGGCCTGTTCCGCCTTTTGACGGGCCCTGGCCAGCATTTTATCACTGAAATCGACCGCGGTTATATTGCTCCTGGCTGGATAGAAAGGAAAGTTGCGGCCGGTCCCCACGCCGACTTCCAGTATCCGTTTGCCTTCTGTTTTACTCCAGAGGAGGTGCCGCCATGCTTTGAACCCTGACCCCTCCAGCAGGCCCAGCAGCGGGTCATATAACCGCCAGAATACCATTGTACCACTTCCGGATTCTGCCGGGCTGGGTGGGGTCAATATTCGCCATACCATACGCCCCTGATGTTAAAAACAAAATGTTTCTTTAGAAAATGATATTACCCTGATACAGTCCTGCCTTACTTCCATTATAAAAAACGGCAGCGCTGAATTGCTTCAGCGCTGCCTTCGGTATTAATTTATGCCTCTCGCTGTACTAAAGAATTCCGGCTTTAATCAGCTCGTCCAGCGGTTTCGCTTGCGCGGCCAACTGCACCAGATCGGTGGGTGGGTTGGGATAAACGGCCGGGCCTTTTTCTCTTGAAGGCAGGATTACTGTATTGATATGAGGAGGAATTGAGGATTCGCCTCTCTGGTTCGTCGCCCAGGCTTCGATATCTACGCAGTAGCTGTCTCCCTGGACATATTTCTTGACGACCTTTCCTTCAAAGAAGGTTACATCGCCCACCAGGTTGAAGGCTCTCAAATCTCCGCTGAGTTTATACAGGAAGCCGTCATCGCCCATCCAGTTGGTGAAGAGCTGGCCGTACCAGGTCATTCTCTGGCTGCCGTAGTCGTAAGCTCTTTCGATACCGATCTGTTTGGCGTATTCATCGAAAATGTGGACCAGTTCCGGAACGTCCGCTTCGCCTAATGATTCTACATACTCCAGAACTTTGGGATGTCTCAATTCATAGTCGTATTCCATCTTGTGTGCTCTGAAGAACGGCGACCCGGCGCCCATGATCCAGCCCAGCATGTCTCTGACGGTCAGGGGGCCCTTGATCATCGGTCCGACTTTGTCTCCGATATTTACATCTTCCCAGTACCGCGGGTTGCTGCCTCTGACTTCTTCATTGTCATACATTTCGAGGAATTTCCGCCATTCTTGCTGGGTGTAAACGGGTTTGGGGATACCGGCGTCTTTTTTGGCTTGCCCTGCAGCGCTTCTTTCGGCCATAGCCGTGTGCAGGCGCTCTTTTCCTACGAGCTCATTTCTCTGATTGACGTACAGTTTCTCACCGTAGCTGAAGTATGTTTTCCCGCCGCCGGTCTTTCTTCCGGTCTTTTCTACCAGTTCACGAATAATGCTGACGCACTTGAATTCATCGCCGGCATAGATCGGTCTGTACCATTCCCAGTCGCCGCCGACATACCACCCGTGGATTCCTGCCATAATGCCTGCCAGGATGTCCCACTGCACGGTATAAAGGTAGGTTCCGGGCGCGATGATGCCGCCGTATTTGGTCTTTTTCGCGTATTCTTCATCGGTAAATAACGGGTTCGTGTCGCCGATGCCGTGTACAAAATGTCTGATTCCGTCCTTCGATGCCTGGGAATTATAGTGAACGTAGGGTTGATAGAACGGGATGTTCTCTCGCTTTCGTCTTTTTTCCTTTAATTCGGGAGTAACTCTCTCATTTTCCGGTAGTTTTATTTCACCTTTCTCACCAACTACCTGTAACCTTGGATGATTAGCCCATTTATCTTGTGTCGTCATGATATCTCTCCTCTTATAACAGTCAATTCATATTCGTTGAATATTGTGTTTACGGCCAGTAAAGCTCTTTGGCCTTTGCCGTCAATTCGTCGCGGAAGTCCGGATGAGCGATTTCGATCAGGGCCATGGCTCTCTGCCGCTGGGTCAAACCCTTCAATTTGGCGATGCCGTACTCCGTGATTATGGTGTCGGCAGCGATGCGCGGCACGGTCACGATAGTCCCTGCGTCCAGCAGCGGGACGATGCGTGAAAATTTACCGCCCGATGCGACGGATGGCAGCACCGTGATGCTGCGTCCGCCCTTTGACAGTCCGGCTCCCATGGCAAAAGTGGTCTGCCCGCCGGCGCCACTCAGTATGCGCGGACCAACCGATTCGGCGGCTATCTGGCCGGTCAAATCGACCGAGACCGCTGAGTTGATCGCTTTCATGTTGTCGTTCTGGCAGATGTTCCGGATATCCAGCACGAATTCAGCCGGATGCAGTTCGAAAGAGGGGTTCATGGTCACCCACTGCATGTCCTCGACGGTCCCGCCTCCGCAGGCAGTACAGATGTGTTTGCCGTTCAAGAAGTTCTTCTTCTTACTGGTGATGACGCCTTCACGCATCAGCTTGATAATGCCTTTGGGAGTGGCTTCCGAATACCAGCCCAGATCGTTTTTGTCATCGAAGGTATCCAGTCGGGCTAGCCATTCACTGGTAGATCCCACGCCTATCTGGATGGTGTCACCATCGTTGACCAGAGTTTTAACGTATCCGGCGATCGCCTTCTCCACTGGCCCGGGCTCTACATTCTTCCGTCCCAGAAGGTCTGTCCCTCCGGGCTGCTTGCCGGACGGCGTATGCTCTACGAACAGGTCGATTTCGGAGACGTGCACGTGGTTGGCGCCGTAGGTCCGGATCAAATTCTTGTTGATCTCGGCGATAACAAATTTTGCGCCTCTGAGCTCGCTTAGCTTGGTCCAGCAGGATGAGCCGAAGCTGCAGTAGCCGTGAGCGTCTGGCGGTGAAAGCTCCAGCAGGACGAAATCTGCCTGGCGGGCCATTTCACCGTGATAATCGAAGCCCAGCGACCCGATTTCTATATCGCATCTCTTCTCGGCGATCATTTGCCGTACTATCGGAAGAGGAAACCCGATTTCTATGGCAAATGATGCCTCCCATCCCTCATCGTACCAGCCGAAGTCCCGGCCGGGAGTACGTACGGAGATGGTAACATTTTCCAGCTCTCCGAAGCGAGCAGCCAGGGCCAGTCCCAGAGCCTGGGGTTCATTCCCCTGAACAAAGCAGACCCTGTCGCCGTTTTTTACATGGCTGATAGCTTCTTCAGGTGTTACTATTTTCTTTTTAAATTCCTCTTCCCAACTCATTGATCTATCTCCTACTATTGAACTTTTCCCTTTCCTGAAGAGAAACCGGACGGGATTCCTCTTTCTTCATTTAGTGATAATCGTATTATAGACCTATATCACTTTTTACCTGCCAGAGGCGGGTCTGAGACCCGCCCCTGTATTGGCTTGTACTTAACGATAGCTGCCAGGATAGCCGGCAGCTATCGTTTTCTCTATTTTAGTATCTTATTGCGGTGCAGCGGCAGGTAAGGCAACGCCGGGCTTCTTTGATGCAGGTTTCTTTATCGGCGAATCCGAGATTGATTTCCTTACCGGCTTTGCGGTCCTTAACAGGCGTAGTCACTATTCCGCAGCGGTCCTCTTTCGGCTCCTCCCTCAGATGGAAGGCGAAAGCGGGCTCGGTGATATCTGAAATGGTGGCCTGCTCCGGTGCGGGAGGCAGATCGACGCCCTGGAGATAGCAATCGATAGCAGTCGCAGCGCCTCTGCCGTCGGCCATGGCTTTAATCATGAGTCCGGCGCCCAGGATGTCACCACCGGCGAAGATACCGGCAACGTTAGTGGCAAATCCTCTGGGATCTACTTCGAAAGTGCCTCTCTTGGTGGTCTTGAGCTTGCTGCCGTTGGATATGAAGTTGAGGTCGGAGGCCTGACCGATAGCTGTAATAACCTGGTCGGCTTCGATTTTCTTGGTTTCGCTCTCATTGTATTTGGGAGCAAATTTGCCGCTCTTGTCATAGCAGGTGGTGCAGCGTTTCAGCTCTACGCCGGCGACCTTTCCGCCTTTGGCAATAATCTCTTTGGGGCCCCAGCTCATGTCGATGGCGATGCCCTCATCTACTGCCAGAGCGATTTCGTCTTTCTGGGCCGGCATTTCTTCATAGCTGCACTCCAGGCAGGTAACCGTGACTTTCTCGGCGCCTAACTTCTTGGCAACCAGAGCCACATCCATGGCCACGCTGCCGCCGCCGACAACCACAACGTTCTTGCCGACGGTTACTTTCTTGCCCAGGTTGACATCTTTCAGGAAGGACAATGCCTGTACAACGCCCTTGGCATCCTCTCCGGGAACATTGAGCTTCATGCTGTTCTGCAGACCGGTAGCCAGGAAGACGGCCTTGTAGCCTTCTTTCTTCAGGGCTTCAACGTCGGTTACCGGGCTGTTGGTCTTGATGGTGACGCCCATCTTCTTGATATTGTCGATTTCCCAGTTGACTACCTTCTTGGGGAGACGATGCTCGGGAACACCGACTGACATCATGCCGCCGGCAACAGGCAGGGCTTCGAATACGGTAACGCCATAGCCTTTCTTGGCCAGGAAGTAGGCGGCGCTGAGGCCGGCCGGTCCGGCGCCGACTACGGCGACTTTATCTTTTTTGGTAACCGGGATATTCTCCGGAAGCGCCTGTTTCTTCAGGTATTCCGGCAGGCCTTTTTCCATCACCCAGTCGGCGATGAAACGCTTGGTATTATTGATGCCGATGGCCTTCTCCTGGTTTTGCTCGAACTTGCCACGGTTGCACTCGCTCTCGCAGGGATGCGGACAAACCCGGCCGATAACGCCCGGGAAGGCTAGCTGTGTCTTCAGGCTGCGGTAAGCGTCCTCAAAATATCCGCGGCTGGCCTGCAGCATGTAGCGGTTGATATCAAGATGAGCGGGGCACTCGTGCTCGCAGGGCGGCTGGAAGGATGGAGGCAGCGGGCGAAGTACCTGGGCGTTGTTGGCGCTGGTATATTTCGGATCATATTTCTCACGGCCGATATTGGGGTTGACGGCACAGCGGATAGCCACACCGCGGTTGAACCGGGCGAGACAAACATTGCAGCGCAGACAGCGGGTGATCTCATCGATGCGGCCTTCCTGGACCTTGCGCGGCCATCTCTGGTCTGCCACAAGCTGACGGCCCATGGTGATCATGTCGGCCCAGCCGTTGCGGAGAATTTCTTCAGCCATGTAGGGATCATGCTGGCCGGGGACAATCAGGGGGATCTTCAGTTCGGGTTTGAAATGCTTGGCATGCTCGACGAAGCAGAAGCCGTCCTGCGGGAAGAAATGACTTCTGGCTTCATAAGAACCATCGGAAAGATGAATATAGGTAGCTCCGAGCTCTTCGCACCATTTGGCGACCTGGATAAGCTCTTCTTCATGGATAGCGCCGGGCATATGCTCGTCGCCGCTGAGGCGGATGCCGAGCGGGAAGTCCGGGCCGACCCTCTTCCTGGTGGCAACCAGCAGGTTCTTCAGGAAGCGGAAACGGTTCTCCAGTGAGCCGCCGTATTCATCGGTACGCTGATTGGAGCGAGGTGACAGGAACTGATGGATTAAATAGCCGTGAGGGCTGTGGAACTCGACTGCGTCGAAGCCGACAATTCTGGCGGCCTGTACTGCATCCGGGAAAGTCCTCTCCATGTATTGGATCTCTTCCATGGTGAGCACCTTGGGCACGGTGGTGGCGCCAAGCGTCGCGGACTTGGTCTCATAGCCGCGGGGCATGATTCTCTGCTCGAAGTCCTGCGGTCTCTGGGACGGGATTGCGGAAGGAGCGCCGGGAATCTCACCGGAAGTCTTTGAGGAGCCCTGGCGGCCGAAGCTGGGGGTGATCTGAATGAAAGCCTTGGCGCCGCACTGCTTGATTCCTTCTGCCAGGTTTGACATACCTTCGTAGTATGCGCGTCCGCTGATGCGCGGATTGCCGAAACTGGTCGTCTTGGCGCCCCAGTCAGTGGCGAAGGTACACTCAATCGTTATAAAGCCGGCTCCGCCCTCGGAACGGGCCGCATAAGAGTAGATACACTCTTCGCGGATGAAACCGTTCTGGTCGGCTCCGCCGGTAGTGGTACAGGAACCACCGATGCGGTTCTTGATTTCTAGTGTCCCGAGTTTGATAGGTGAAAACAAAGTTGGGAAATCGTTAGCCATATTTGTCTAGTCTCTCCTTTTCCTTTTATTTACTCACGTTACACTTTGATGCGACGCTTGGTATCTATATTCAGCAGTCTTGCCAGATTTTCTCCGAATATCTTGCGCTTGACTTCATCTGTCACAGGAGCATAGCCGTAGCCTTTCTGAAGGTCTTCGGGCATCTCGAATGACCTCAGGCCTATAGTTGCTTCCCTGAACAGCCCGCCGGGACCGTAGAAATCAGTCCCCCATACAACTCTATCCGGTCCGGCAAATTGTATCGCCTCGCCTATGATCTCGGCCAGCCGCCGGGGCGCCGCTTTGTACCAGGGCATAATCAGGCTTAAACTTATATATACGTTGGGATGAGATAACGCGACCATATTCAGCTCACGGCACTGCGGCCAGCCGGCATGGAAAGCAACCACTTTCAGATCGTAGAAGTCATTTACTACGTCATCCAGCAGCACGGGCTGGCAGTACTTGGCTTTACCCGGGGGACACCAGCTCCAGCCGGTGTGGATGGAAACAATAACCCCCAGTTCCTCGCATCTCTTGTAGAAAGGCCACAGCCTTTCGTCATTGATATAGGTGTCTTCCGGGGGATAGAACTTGAATATCTTGCAGCCTCTTTCCTGGGCCAGGTAATCGAGTTCCCAGAGGACGTTTTTCATGCCCCTGTGAATCATTGGGCCTAAATTAGGCTGGACTATAAACCTGTCCGGATATTTGGCGGCGGCAAGAAGCAATTGGCCGTTGGTAGACCATTTGGTGGAATATCCTGTGGTTTCCGCCATGGCTTCTGGTAGGATACAGGCCATATCTACGCCGTAGCGGTCCATGTAAACAATCAGTTGGTCTTCTTCTGCCAGGTCGGACTTTTCGGCTTTGGTTACCGGTGGTTCTTTCCAGTCTTTGGTAACATGGTGAGGGATTGCGTTGAATGCGCGGGCTGTTTCGGCAGTGCCGTAAACCCACTTTCTGTATTCGGGAAAATAGTTGAAGTATTTCTTGTTAGCCTCTCCGCTGAGGTGGCATTCAACATCGATCTTAAAGTAGTCGTCTTTTTCAAATTCGGGTCTTGTTGCCATTTGCACCATCCTTTGTATTTTTTACAATAATGCCCTCTCGGAAGGTTCATCACTGCACTTAAAATTTACCAGGCGGCTTCTGGCGTGTTTAGCGATTGGCCGATTTGAAGGTAGATATGCCAGTCTAGCTATTATAGCCTCCTAACAGTCGCATTGTGTATTTTAACACTTGACTTATGTTTTGACAAGTTATTTTTTTATGTTATGTGACTTTAATCATAGACAATGGGAAAAACACCAAAAAAGTCCCCCCGCTTGAAGCGGGGGGACTTTTTATTCTGGTTTACTGGCTTCATCCAGTCCGGAGACTAGACTCTGCGAGTTCTGGCAATCAGGACGATCACGGCGATAACCAGTACCGCGCCGATCGCGATGATGACCCAGATGTAAGCCGGGGTCGTGGGCGGAGCCTGGTTAACGACTACCGTCGCAGGCGGAACTGTAACCGGAGACTGAGTGGCAATCGGGCCGGAAGTTGTGGTAGAAGGAGCAGCTTCCGCCGCGGTGGTGAAAGCGCTGACTACCCAGTCACCGACATTAGCGCCGTCGACTGCCTGGACTCTCCAGAAGTAGACCGTTCCGGGTTTCAGAGGCTGTGCCGGGCTCATAGCAGTCCCGGTCAGGCCGGTCTTGGACTCTACAATCTGGGTGAATCCGGCATCGGTGGCTATCTCGAAGTTATAGCCGGAAGCGCCGGCGACCGCGCCCCAGGTTAAGGCGGGCATGGTGGAAACACCGGTAGCGCCGCTGGCCGGAGCCAGTCTGGCAGTGATGCCGTCTTCCAGGTTAGCGCTGACGACCTTGGTCTGGAACTGGACAGCCGGTGACCATTTGCTGGCAATCGGGTTGTCGGGAGCTACGCGGACTCTCCAGTAAAGGGTCTTGCCGGCGGGCAGGCCGGAGACTGACTTCATGTTGCCGGAAATCGCGTTGTTATTGGCAACACTGTAGTCATGATCATCAACAATGTTGTTGAAATCAGCGTCATAGGCAATCTGAAGCTCATACTTCACAGTGCCGGTGTAGTCCACTTTGTTCCAGGTGAAATCTACATTTCTGGGAACAGAAGCGTTGGCTGCCGGAGCAACAGTGGTAGGAGCGTCGCCTACTGACTGGGTGAAGGTTCTCATTACTACAGGATATTTATTGTCAGTGTAAGATCCGCCGACAATAGTCTGCAGCAGGACCGATGCGCCGTTGGCATCTTTGTAAACGGTCTGCGGTCCTGCAGCAATCGTGCCGGAGAAATTGGAACCGGGAACAGCCTCGAAGTTCTCGCCTTTCAGATCAGCGGAACGCCAGACCTGTCCATTGGGATTACCGCGGCTGGTTATGTACCAGACACCATCGGACGCCAGGCTGAGGCTGCTGATACCTGTAGCCGTTAACTCTGCAGGGAAGTCAGCATAGTTAACCTCGGAAACCCAGTCATCGCTGGTGCCGACAATCCACTTCATGACATTGTCTTCACCGGACTGAGCATAGATGGTCTTGTTGGGAACATCAAAGGTAATGCTGGCAGGAGGGAATGCGGTGAACAGTCCTTTTTCACCCAGGACTTCGAAGGTGTTTCCGCCGTCAGTGGAGGCCGCAACTGAACCGGCCGAAGTAGTTACAACCATGAAATCGGGGAAAGCAAAAATCTGCGCTACAGTTTCGCCGTCAGCGATCTCTACTGCATCGCTCCAATCGCTTCTCTGGACGCCATCGGCAGAGCCTACCCAGTAAGTGTTGGCATCTATCAGGGAGAAAGCGGTAGCATTGGTCTTGGAGACCAGGTTCGCGGGTTTATTCCAGCTCTGGCCGCCGTCTTCGGATTTAATGTATCTGTAATAATCACTGCCCTGGTAGATGTAGATGGTCTTGTCCTGGGCATAGTTCCGGGTAATATAGATATTATCTATTTCCGAATTGGCATTATTATTGGTAACGTTGTAGATCAGTTTCCAGGTCTTGCCGGCATCGGTGCTGGC
>CAZELW010000036.1:0-10262 GCA_964513135.1 uncultured Dehalococcoidales bacterium | reverse complement strand
GATAATGAGCGGTGACTGGAGTTCAGACGTGTGCTCTTCCGATCTGATACCGGAGGTGTGGCCCTGGGATGCGAAAGAGGCCGGCGTCCGCATAGTGGCAACAGGTCGTTCGGACTTTCCAAATCAGGTCAATAACTCGATCGGCTTCCCGGCCATTTTCCGGGGCACTCTGGATGTCCGGGCGACTACCATCACTGATGAGATGTGCATCGCAGCCGCCTATGAATTGGCCCGTTTTGCTGAAGAGAAGGGAATCAATGAAGAACATATCGTTCCTACCATGGCCGATTGGGAGGTCTTTGTGAGGGAAGCTGTGGTAGTGGGAATGAAAGCTATCGAACAGGGTGTGGCGGGAAAAAAGATAAGCCGGGAAGAGCTTTACCGGACTTCGGAAAAAATTATCTCTGAATCTCGCCGGACTATCGAAACCATGATGAAGACCGGCGTTATACCGCCCCCTCCGGAGGGAGTATAGGGAAATACGGAAACCAATCAAGTTTTTTATTTCGAAACCAGGGGGAATTAAAACTAAAGGCTAAGAACCAGCAGCTCAAAAGGAATGGTCATGAGGGAAATTCTTGCCGGGGAAATTACAAAAACAGTAAGCAGGCTGTTTTGTGAAGCCAATTATTATTTGACCGAGGATGTCCTGGAGGCTCTTGAAGAAGCTTTAAAAAAAGAGGAATCGCCGGTAGCCCGGGAAGTCCTGGAGCAAATTATCAAAAACGCCGGTGTGGCAGCAGCGGAAAAAATTCCTCTCTGCCAGGATTGCGGCGCGGCAGTGGTGTTTATTGATCTGGGCCAGGATGTTCATGTCGCCGGAGGGGATTTAAATACGGCGATTAATGAAGGTGTGAGAAAGGCCTATGATGAAGGTTACCTGCGTAAGTCGATGGTCAACCAGCCTTTCTCTGCCAGGGTAAACACCCGCGATAATACCCCTGCTATTATCTATACTGATATCGTTCCCGGTGATAAAATCAAGATTACAGTCGTGCCCAAGGGTGGCGGCTCGGAAAATATGAGCCGGTTGGGTATGTTGACCCCGGCTGCCGGAAGGCAGGGCGTTGTAGATATGGTTGTAAAAACGGTAGACGAGGCTGGTTCCAATCCTTGCCCCCCGATTATTGTCGGAGTAGGGATCGGCGGAACAGCGGACAAGGCTTTATTACTGGCCAAGAAAGCCTTGCTCCGGAGGATAGGTGAACATAATCCCGATCCGGAAGTTGCTGAATTGGAGACAGAGCTGTTACAGAGAATCAATGCCCTTGGCACCGGGCCGATGGGTTACGGCGGGAGGACTACGGCTCTGGCCGTTAATGTTGAGGTCTTTCCTGCCCATCTGGCCAGTCTGCCGGTTGCGGTAAATCTGAATTGTCACAGCTCCCGGCATAAAGAGGCAATCTTATGAGGAAATTGAAACACGATGTGATCGTAGTCGGTTCCGGTTTGGCTGGTCTCAGGGCCGCCATTGAAGCCGCTCGCAGCAGGAACCTGGATGTAGGCATTATTTCCAAGGTCCAGCTCATGCGCTCTCATTCTGTCTGTGCGGAAGGAGGCACTGCGGCGGTTATGGAGCCGGACCGGGGCGATAGCCTTGAACTGCATGCCTGGGATACCGTCAGAGGGGCTGATTTTCTGGCTGACCAGGATGTGGTGTGGCGTTTCGTAGAAGAGATACCCCGTGAGCTGCGGCTCCTGGAACACTGGGGCATTCCCTGGTCGCGCCAGAAAGACGGACGCGTCGCCCAGCGCCCGTTTGGCGGTCACAGCTATGACCGGGCTACCTTTGCCGCAGACAAGACTGGCTTCTTCGAAATGCATGCCCTTTATGATACCCTGCAAAAATATAATAATATCACCCGTTATGATGAATGCTACGTTTTTTCCATATTAAAGAAGAATGACCAGTTTTGTGGAGTGACTGTCTGGAGCCTGACAACTGGAGAATTTTTCGTTATCCAGGGCAAAGCCCTGATCATCGCCACTGGCGGGGCTTGCCGTATGTACGGCTTCACTACTTATTCACTGACTGCCACGGGAGACGGCATGGCGATGGCTTACCGCGCCGGATTGCCCCTCAAGGACCTGGAGTTTGTCCAGTTCCATCCTACCGGGCTGGTACCTTCCGGGATTTTAATTACCGAGGCTGCCCGGGGAGAGGGTGGATACCTGCGCAATGCCGCCGGGGAGCGGTTCATGGAGAAATATGCTAAAAGCAAGATGGAGCTGGCTCCCCGCGATATTGTGTCTCGCTCGGAGCAGACAGAGATTGAGGAAGGCCGGGGAGTTCCTGGTCCTGAAGGTATTCCCTGCATTAATCTTGATCTCACTCACCTGGGGGCTGACCGGATCAATGAGCGCCTGCCTATGATTCGCGAAGTAGCAATCAAGCTGGATTTTATCGATCCGATCAAAGAACCCATTCCGGTCCGTCCCGCCGCTCACTATTTTATGGGCGGAATTCATACCGATATCGATGGAGCTACTCCGGTGCCGGGTATCTGGGCTGCCGGAGAAGCGGCCTGTGTTTCGCTTCACGGCGCTAACCGTCTGGGTTCCAATTCCACTGGAGAATGTCTGGTCTGGGGAAAGATCACCGGGTCCATGGCCGCTGAATTTGCTGCAAGACACCCTGTCTTTCCCGACTTGCCCTCAGACGATGTTTTACTGGAAGAAGAGAAAAGTCTGTTCCAGCGCTTCAACAGCCGGGGTGGAGAGAGTCCCTTTGCCTTGCGAAAAGACCTTCAAAAGACCATGGACAGCTATGTGGGGGTGTTCCGCACTGGCAGTGATCTGAAAAAAGCTCTGATGCATATCCGTGAGTTGAAAGAGATAGTCCCTCATTTCAAAGTTAACGATACCGGCCGCATCTACAATACCGACCTGATGAACGCGCTGGAAGCCGATAATCTGCTCCATCTATCGGAGGTGATCGTGTCCGGCGCCCTGGCCCGCTGCGAGTCACGGGGAGGCCATGCGCGGCGTGACTTCCCTGTGCGCGATGACGTGAACTGGTTCAAGCATACCCTGGCTTTTTACACACCTCAAGGGCCTAAAATCGACTATCTGCCTGTTACTATCAATATGTGGCAGCCTGTGGAAAGGAAATACTGAGGAGGGCTCAATGCAACAAAGTCTCTTCAAACACCGCCCCAATATGCTGGGAGCTGCCGGCTGGTTCTGGGGCGGCAACTATAAAATAGAGCGCTATTTGTATATCCTTCACCGTGTTACCGGCCTGGGGCTGATCCTTTTTGCTTTCTTCCACCTGATCGAGACCACCTTCTTCCGTATTCAGGGACAGGGGGTCTGGGAGATGACCACTGGATTTCTTAAACATCCGGTCTTTGAAATTGGCCTGATACTGGTCTCTTTCGCTTTTGTCATCCATGCCCTGAATGGTCTGCGGCTGATCTTAATGGAATTTGGTTTCGGTCTGGGCAAACCCCGGCGCCCCATCTACCCGTACCGGGATGCCCTGAGAAGCAAGCGGGTCTATACCGTGCTGGTAATAGTAGTCATTGTCGTTTTGTTGGCGGTATTCCTGCTTAACCGATTTATGGGAGGAGCATGAACATGTTCCGGACACGGCTGCATCTGCTGTTTTTATTCAGCGCTATAGGCACAGTTATTTTTCTGGGCATCCACATGGTTTCCCAGCATCTCAATAACGTGCTGGCTACCGGTGACCCCGACCCGACCTCCTGGGCGTCAATGATCGGCAGGGCTGTCCAGGGGGGGTGGGCTATTATATACATTCTCTTACTGGTATTCGGCCTTTTCCATGCGTTGTACGGGCTGAGAGGCATTGTTCTGGAGCTTCCCGCTGCAGCCCGGATTGAAAAGGTCGTAAATTGGGGTTTTATTATCGGCGGGATAATAATATTTGGTTGGGCCAGTTATGTTCCCATCGCCCTGGCATCCGGTTAGGAGGACCAATGTCTAAACAGGATTCAACAGTTATTTTTAAGGTACAAAGATTCAATCCGGAAAAGGATCGCAAACCATATCTTCAGGAGTTCAGCGTTCCTGTCAGGCGGGGCATGACTATCCTGGATGGTCTGATTTATATCAAAGAAAATCTGGACAGCACTCTGGCTTTTCGTACTTCCTGCCGTATGGGAATTTGCGGTTCCTGCGGCATGCTGGTGAACAACTATCCTCACCTGGCCTGTCACACTCAGATCGAGGAAATCCGTGCGAAGGTGCTCACCGTCAAGCCTTTGCCGAACTCCTCGATAATTAAGGACCTGGTGGTGGACCTTATGCCCATGTTTAACCGGCACAAGTCGTTGAAGCCGTATATTATCCGGGCAGATGAAACCGAAATGGAAAACCCGACCCGTGAATACCGGCAGTTTCCGGATGAAGTAGAAGCCTACGAGCAGTTTTCTTACTGTATCAAGTGCGGTATCTGCGTGGCTGCCTGTCCGACGGCAGCTTCCGATCCGCAGTTCCTGGGGCCTCAGGCGCTCGGCCAATGTTATCGGTACTGCGCCGACAGCCGGGATGCCGGTGAAGGGAGCAGACTCGAAGTCGCGGATGGCAGCCATGGAGCCTGGCGCTGTCACCTGGCCGGAGCCTGTTCCGAAGCCTGTCCCAAGGGAGTAGACCCTGCTCTGGCGATTCAACTTTTGAAAAGAAAAATGGCCGGACGGGCCCTGGGCGGTGGGAAGAAGACCGCCCCTGCCGATCTCTATCCTGAACCGACTGAGACCAAACCGGCGGTGCCGTTCCCGCCGTTTACCGCCGGTAAGTAATTCTTGGAGGTATATAGTTGCTGAAGAGGATCAGGCTGCCTTTGACCGACGAGATAATTAAAGACCTTCATGCCGGAGATAACCTTTTACTGACCGGTGTTATATATGTGGCACGCGACGCCGCTCACAAGAGACTGATTGAGGCGCTGGATAAAGGCTGGCCTTTACCTTTCGATATTAAAGGTCAGACCATCTATTATATGGGGCCTTCTCCGGCCAGGCCTGGCCAGGTTATTGGGGCGGCCGGTCCGACTACCAGCGGCCGCATGGACAGCTATTCACCGCGTTTGATGCAGGAAGGCCTCAAAGGAATGATCGGTAAAGGCAACCGGTCGAAAGCTGTAAAAGACGCTATGGTAAAGTATAAAGCAGTCTATTTTGCTACCATCGGCGGTGCCGGCGCATTAATTGCCAGAAGTATAAAGAAATCGGAACTGGTAGCTTACGAGGAACTGGGCGCGGAAGCTATTAGAAGACTGGAAGTGGAGGATTTTCCGGTTACGGTAATTAATGACATTTATGGCAAGGACCTTTATGAGGAAGGGAAGGCGAGATATCGGACTTCGCCGTCAATACGAATTCACTGAGACACCTCAGGATCTAAGAGATGTAAAGAAGCACAACGGACAGTAAAAGGTTTAGATTGTTTCGAGTATCATATCAGATCGAAATGACCGGATACGGAGTTGAGGTAAATATATGGACCGCTATGATTACGTAATCGTGGGGAGTGGGATCGCCGGGTTATACACTGCGCTGCTGGCGCATGAAAAGGGCAGCGTGCTGATTATTACCAAAGGCAGTATTGATGATTGCAATACCAAGTATGCTCAGGGCGGTATTGCTGCCCCGATCGGTATTAATGATTCGACCCAGTTGCATTTCAAAGACACCATGAAGGCTGGTGACGGTCTAAACGATCCTGAAGCTGTAAAAATTCTGGCTGATGAAGCTCCCGACCGTATTTCGGACCTGGTCCATTTCGGCGTCCCTTTCGATACCATGAATGGGGCCATCGCTCTGACTATGGAAGCTGCCCACAGCGTGCCGCGTGTGCTGCATGCCGGGGGGGATGCCACCGGCGCTCATATCGAGGCGACTCTTAGCCAGCGGGTTCGCGAAGAGAAAATCATGGTCCTTGAATATTGCCTGGTCACGGAAATACTGGTCGAAGATGGGAAAGTGAATGGAGTTCATGCCCTTGATTTACGTACCGGGTCGCTGGAGGAGTTCGGCTGCGCCTTTATGATCCTGGCGACCGGTGGGGCTGGCCACCTTTACAAATATACCACCAATCCCGATGTCGCGACAGGCGACGGAATAGCCCTGGCTTATCAGGTCGGAGCCGAGCTGACGGATATGGAATTTTATCAGTTTCACCCTACCGGTCTGCGCTTGCCGGGTGTGCCCCCATTCCTGATATCTGAGGCTGTCAGAGGGGAAGGGGGTATATTGCGCAATGTAGATGGTTATCAATTTATGAAGGACTATACGCCCGATGCAGAGTTGGCTCCTCGCGACGTGGTCGCCCGGAGCATCCTTTTCGAGATGAGAAAGACCGGCTCGGACAGGGTCTTTCTGGATGTCACTCATTTGCCGGTCCAGGTCGTCACGACTCGTTTTCCCAATATTTATAAATACTGTTTCGATCATGGTCTTGACATAACCAGGGGGTTAATCCCGGTTGCACCGGCAGCCCATTATATGATGGGCGGTGTCAAGACTAATATCTGGGGTGAAACCAATATCAATGGATTGTTTGCCGCCGGTGAGGTAGCCTGCACTGGCGTGCACGGGGCTAACCGGTTAGCGTCTAACTCGATGCTTGAAGTCCTCATATTCAGTAAGAGGATTATCGAGAAGACTGCCAATCAGGGTATCAAAAGCGAGGTCCGGCAAATGAAGGAAGTTAAAACCGAATTAAAGCTCAGAGAGCCGTCCCGGCGCACCATTGCGGTGAGCCTCCGGGCTTTGCAGGACCTGATGTGGCAGAAGGTGGGAATCATCCGTGATGAGGGTGGACTGGTTCAGGCGGCTGATACCCTGTCGACCTGGCACCGGTGTTTGCCCGAGCCGACCGACCGTCCTTCTTATGAGTTGAACAATCTGGTGTTGACTGCTCGCCTGGTGACGGAAGCCGCGCTCATCCGCCAGGAAAGCAGGGGCGCTCATTTCCGCTCCGATTTCCCCACACATTCTGCTGACTGGGAGAAGCATATCACTTTCAAGCGCAGCTAGTTGACGCCGTACTTGCGGAGTCTTTTATATTTGGATTTAGGGCGAATTGATTTTAACTGGTGCCTGGCATTCAGAGAATCCCTCGAATAGCTTTCAGTGTGAGTGATGATCTGTCGGTAGATCTGCCTGGCTTGCTTATAGTGGCCGGCTTCCATGTGAAGGCGGGCCAGAGTGAAATAAACCAGCATGTTATCCGGCTCAATCTCTTTAGCCCACTCCAGCATTCTGATAGCGTCGCCGTAGTCAAGAGCTACACCCGGATGGTTGCGGTGACAGGCCAGGGTGATCATGGCTTCGACATTATCCGGGTCGATATCCAGTATCTTCAGGCACAGTCGGATAATGTCATCGATATTGTCAGGGAAATCACCGATCGCCATCTCATAGCAAAAGACTGCATTTTTTAGCAAGGTGATATTTTCTGGCATGCTGGCTGTAGCTTTATCAACCATGGCAAGAGCCTGATTTCTGGTCTCAGATGATCCGCCCCGCGGCCCCTGTAGCAGGTACATGGCCGCATATATCAATATCTCCGGGTCTTCATGGCCTGTCTCTATCAGGTGCAGCATTATCTCCGCCGCTTTGTTCAGCCCTGCATCGGTATGCTGGCCTGCCAGCTCTCTGGCGAGATCTATCATCTTGCGGGTATTTCCCTCCACTAAACCCCTCCTGATCTCATATTACCTCTTATTTAAGATTGTATGCAATGACATGGTAGCGAAGAGGAAAAGAGGCTATAATATCTGTATGAAACAGGAACACTTGACTGAAGACTACCTGGACAGGGTTGTTGAGACCGCACTTGAGGAGGACGCCGGTCGCGGCGATATCACCAGCGAGACCCTCATCCCCCGGGATCTGCAGGGCAAAGCTTTCTTTTTAATCAAGGAAGATGGAGTAGTTGCCGGAAGCCCGGTGGCCGAGAAGGTCTTTCACCAGATCGACTCCTCACTGAAAATTGAAATTAAAATCAAAGACGGCTCTCCGGTAATAAAGGGAGACATCCCAATGTTGGTAGCCGGGAATGTCCGCAGCATCCTTAAAGCGGAGCGCGTAGCCCTGAATTTTATGCAAAGGATGAGCGGGATAGCATCAACAACGGCACAATATGTCGCCATGGTCAAAGGTCTGGGAGTTGATATTGCCGACACACGAAAGACTACTCCGGGACTGAGATATCTGGAAAAGTATGCAGTCCGCATGGGCGGCGGCAGAAATCATCGCATGGATTTGAGTGACGCTGTACTGATCAAGGACAATCATAAGGAAGCTCTTCAGGCATTGGGCATGAGCTTCAAAGAGATTGTAGCCAGGGCGAAAAGCAATGCGCCGTCGGGCATCAAAGTGGAAGCGGAAGCCTCCACGGTTCAGGAAGCGCTGGAGGCGTTGGAAGCCGGGGCTGATATCATAATGCTGGACAATATGACAGTTGAAGAGATGTCCCGGGCTGTCGCATTGATTGACGGGCAAGCTGAGGTAGAAGCTTCTGGCGGAGTCAATCTGCAAACTGTACGCCGGATTGCCGAAACGGGTGTGGACTTTATCTCCGTGGGAGCTTTGACCCATTCTTACAGGGCGCTGGATATCAGCCTGGAACTGGACCCGGGCTCATTACAGAGTGGTTAAGGCACCTGCTTATTATTTCTGAACCCTCCTGTCCTTTCTCTCACGGCTATTTAGCAAGAGCGGAATCCATCAGGAAAGAATGTGAATGGGTTCTGAATTGCATTGGAATGGAGAAAATGGAGGCTGACTGAAAACAGGCCCGCTGGATTAGAACTTGTCCCGGCTGTCCAGCATTATGGTTACCGGGCCGTTATTGTGAATTTCGACCAGCATATGGGCCTGAAACCGTCCGGTTTCCACTTTCAGCCCGGAGGTGCGAACTTCCTCGATAAAGCGATTGAAAAGCTCCTCGGCCAGGCCCGGAGGAGCAGCATCAGTGAAACTGGGACGGCGGCCTTTGCGAGTATCGGCCAGCAGTGTAAACTGGCTGATAACAAGAAGCTCTCCGTTAACGTCCAGAGCGGAGAGATTGAATTTACCTTCAGAATCGCTGAAAATACGCAGGCCGACGGTCTTTTGTGCCAGGTATTGGGCGTCTCTGGCGGTATCCCCGCAGGCCACTCCCAGCAGGACGACCAGCCCGTTCTTAATACTGCCCACGATTTCCCCGGAGACGGTTACTGAAGCCTGGGTGACCCTTTGTAGAAGTGCCTTCACAGGTTTAACTCTTGGGGTAATCTGTCACATAAAAGCCGCTGCCCCTATAGATCACCTGTGACGGGCAGATAATTCGAGAAGACTTGCTGCGGCATTTAGGGCAGTCAGCCGATGGTTCGTCTTTGAAATGCTGTTTTATTTCGAAGCGATGGCTGCATTTGCTGCATTCATATTCGTAGATAGGCATTAGACCGGTATACCTCCATGATATCTTCCCCATTTTACAATAAGGCCGGGAATCGAAGCAATCTTCGATTGTGTCATTCAGAAACAGGTCTGGTACCCCATCTGGATATGGGTGCAAGCCGTGATAGACATGACATAATAAAAGGGGGAAGTTAACTTCCCCCTTGTTGCTTGATCATTATAACCTGAGATCGATTATTTCCAATCTCCGAAAGTCTCTTTACAGAGAGCCTGGTCGAAGATTTTGCCGGTGGTGATTTCCGGTGCGGCTTCTGACATCTTTACGCAGTACTTGCCCCACATTTCCGGCTCTTCCCAGTCGTGGGTGTCCATCTTGCCTTCGAGGAAAGTAGTGACTACTTCAGTTTTAGAGAAATATGGTTTCATGCAGCAGACCGAAATGTTGGTCTTTCTAAGTTCGCGAGCCAAACCGGTTGTAAATCTTTCAATGGCAGCCTTGGTAGCGCCGTAGGCTACACTGTACTGGACCCGGGTGGCCAGAATTGAAGACATATTGATAATAACGCCGCTATTTCTTTCCATCATCTGCGGCAGAACGGCCTGAGAGCAATAAGCAGTGCCATTCAAGTTGACATTTACAATAAGGTTCCATCTATCCAGCTTGATATCTGCAAATCTATCCTGGGAAGTTATCCCGGCATTATTAACCAGGATATCCAGCTTTCCCCATTTCGCTGTGATCTGGTCGATCAATGACTTGGCCTGTTCGGGAATACTAATGTTGGACTGAATTAGTAGAACTTCACCGCCCATGGCTTCGATTTCCTTGACCACTTCTTTGGCTTCATCTACACTGGCCCGATAGTTGATTGCCACTTTGGCTTTATTTGC
>CAZELW010000035.1:0-10321 GCA_964513135.1 uncultured Dehalococcoidales bacterium | reverse complement strand
CACCCTATCCTACACTCTTTCCCTACACGACGCTCTTCCGATCTGGCAGCGGTTCCAGACCGTCAGAAAAGCCTCCCCACCCGGCTTTAATACCCTCCTCAGCTCCTTCAGACCAGATAACTGATCCTGATGACCTTTGAGATGGTGATAGGCAGCTACCGAAATCGCCCAGTCAAAGGTTTCATCGGCAAAAGGAAGATTTCTGGCATCCGCCACCTGCAAATTCACCGGAAACCGGAATTTGCGCGCATACCGGCGGGCCAACCTGATCATTTCTCCGGAAAAATCAACACCGTATAGATCGAATCGATCTTTAAATGGCAGAAAGTCAGGACCGTGCCCGCTGCCGACGTTCAGCAGACGGCCTTTTTGCCAGCGCCGGGACAATTCCTCCAGTTCCGGGCGGAATATAGAATAATGCCGGAAACCGTACCAGCCGGGGGCCATCTGGTCGAAAACCTCTTTTCGAGGGATAATCACCGTAATTTAATCTCCCACTTTAAATCTGGTAAACTGTTAAAGGAAGTATAAATGAAAAAGACAACGAGAACAATATCCGGGATCACACCCGTAGCAGTAATGACTCAGCCAATGAGCTGCCCCGGCCGCTGTATCTATTGTCCCACATTCTCCGCTACTCCACAGAGCTATACTCCTGAATCTCCGGCAGTGCTGCGCGCCCGCAGCTGCGAATATGATGCCGCCAAACAGGTAGACTTACGCCTGCGGACCCTGGCTGAAATGGGGCATCCCACTGACAAGATCGAACTGATAATCATGGGCGGCACCTTTCCGGCAACTCCTGAGGACTACCAGTACCAATTTATCAAGAGCTGCTTCGATGCGCTCAACGGCTGTGACTCCGCTACACTGGAAGAAGCTCAACAGATCAATGAGACCGCCGCTCACCGCTGTACAGGACTATGCATCGAGACACGCCCGGATTTTTGCAACCAGGCTGAGATTAACCGAATGCTGGATTTCGGCGCCACACGGGTCGAACTGGGAGTCCAGATGCTGAGCGATGAGGTATACCGAACAGTCCTCAGAGGTCATACGGTAGAAGATGTGGTCAGAGCCAGCACCCTGCTCCGGGAGAATGCTCTGAAGGTACACTACCACTGGATGCCCGGGCTACCGGGGTCTACACCGGAGGAAGACCTGCGGCTTTCCATGCTGCTGTTCACAGATTCTCGATTCAGGCCCGATGGACTGAAAATATATCCCACCATGGTAGTTGAGGGCACTGAGCTGGAGAAATGGCACAGGGAAAACCGATACCAACCCTATACCGATGAGGTAATGACCGACCTCATCGCACAGATAAAATCATATGTGCCCAAATATGTCCGCATCTCCCGGGTACTCAGAGATATACCATCCAAGTATATCGTGGGCGGACTGCGGGACTCTCTGCGCGATCCTCTGCGCCAGCGTATGGAACAGATGGGCCTCCGCTGCCGGTGCATCCGCTGCCGGGAATACGGGTTTCGAGTACGAGACAAGCAGCCAATCCGCGACCCACAACTGACCCGCCTAGACTATGAGGCGTCCGGCGGCAAAGAAATCTTCCTTTCCTTTGAAGATGACGGAGGGACACTATTCGGACTGCTCAGGTTAAGGATTCACGAGAAGCCGGTGGTCAATCTGGCAGATATTGGAAGTGACATTGCCCTGATACGTGAATTGCATGTTTTCGGACCGGAGCTGCCTTTAAGCCAGCGGCAGGCAAGCGCCGCCCAACACCGGGGATTCGGTAAAGCTTTGCTGAGAGAAGCCGAGCGCATCGCCCGCGAGGAATTTGGACGCGGCTGGGCGGCCGTAATAAGCGGAATCGGCGCCCGTGAATATTATCGTTCGGAAGGGTACAGGCGGCAGGGCGCCTACATGGTTAAAAAATTGTGAAAAAGACCAACTACTGGGCCTGGATGTTCTGGATTTACCTCATCCGCGCTTTTGGACTGCCTTTTCACCTTTCCCCGGTAAAACTTCCGGAGAATGAAGCTGCTAAACTGCGCACGGCCGCAGTCGATAATGATATCCTGGTTATCTTCAATTCCGGGGGGTGGGGGGACGTGCCTCTGGAAAGGGCAGCTGACTTCACTCCCATTCTGGAAGGAATCCGGCAGACCCTGACAGGTCTGGGCTACCGGGTCGGCGTGGTGCCCTATTTCCGGACCCTTCCCGGAATATTCGGCCGCATGTCCGGAACACGGGAGCAGCTCAACTCATTCAAGCATACCTCCAGGTTGCTGATCAGGGACCTGGAACGGCTGGCGGAAGATTTCCCCCAAAAACGCTTTATCCTCGCCGGATATTCGATGGGCGGGGGATTGACAGGCAGAACTCTGGAAAGGATTGCCCACCGTTCTAATATCTACGGCATCATGGTCGGAACACCCGGCTGGCTCCCGACTTTCAATTCTGCGAACACTCTGGTATTAAATAATGACAACCGCGATCCGGTATGTTCTGGCGACGTTAATACCATTGCCGTCTGTGTTTTAAACTGGCCTTTCAACTGGCTCCGCGCCAGAGCTTCCGGACAAAAGGTACCTTTTGCGCTGGCACTTCACATGCCTCACCACGACTACTCCTGGTCTTCCCCCCAGGTAGGTCCCCCCATCGTCCGGTTTTTGGAATATCATTTCCGGGTCCGGGACCGCAAAGACATCTAATTCTATGGCTCCAGACACGCCGAGGCCACATCTTTCAGGGCTGCAATCGCTTTCTCGTAGTCCGGGGCCTGGGTGATTTCCTTCACATATTCAACATATCTCACGATGTCATCAGCATCGATGATAAAAACAGCCCTGGCAAGCAGCCTCATTTCTTTGATCAGGAGTCCGTAAGCCAGGCCGAACGATGCATCCCGGTGGTCGGAGAGGATGGTCATTTTCCTGACTTGATGCTCATCCCGATAACGCGCCTGGGCGAAAGGCAGGTCCATGCTCACTCCATAAACCACTACACCAGGGTTTTTAGCTGCCTCCTCTTCAAAAGTGTGCGTCTGGATATCGCATATCGGCGTTTCCAGGGAATAGACCACGCTCAATAACCTGATTTTACCCTTGGTTTTAGCTAAAGTCACCTCTTTCATGTTGGGGTCTACGAGCTTGAAATCGGGGGCTCTCTGCCCAACCTTTATTTCCGGCCCCAGCAGGGTAACCGGTTTTTTCTTGAAAGTTACT
Source organism: uncultured Dehalococcoidales bacterium (assembly GCA_964513135.1). Classification (GTDB taxonomy): domain Bacteria; phylum Chloroflexota; class Dehalococcoidia; order Dehalococcoidales; family UBA3254; genus CAZELW01. The sequence goes on along the minus strand of CAZELW010000035.1, from coordinate 7,130 downwards.
GCGCCTGTCCGCTCTTCCATATTATCCATCCTTTTCTCAGCCTCCAGTCCGGCCATACATTACTGATTATAATTATATTATAGTTTGTAATTTGGAAATTTCAGGAAACCTATTGTTGCGGCAGGAGCGCCTCTCTTTCTTCAGGCGTTAATTTACTTACAAAGTCCCGATATTTGGCTTCACTCTTTGCGGTCGGGAATACTTTCCCATCCTGGACCTTCAGATAGTCCACCAGCTCCATTTCCTCAACCAGTATCTGGACCATAATCTGGCTTAATGCCGGATAAATTTCTTCAATTTGTTCCCTGGTTAACTCTTCCAGAATCTTATCCCGGTCTATTCCCGGTTTCTCCAGCACCTTGCCGAGTATAGTCATTTGCCTCCGGAAAAAAGGAACGTTATATCCTTTATCGCTCAGATCGAAAGCTTCGATCTTCATGGTCATATAGGTCTTATTGTCTCCGCAGGTCACGATGGAACTGTCCATAGCAATAGTCCTTTCAGGGTGTGGAGGCCATTTATAGGCATTGGCCGGGGTCAGCTTATAATATTCAGGTTCGATAAAATCCTTGAGAACATTTTTAAAGCCGATACCATCATATTTTTTCCGTTCGGGATCGACCAGGCTGGCCGGGGCATACCAGAAGGGGTAGTAGTACGCCGTCGGGGGTATCACCCGCGGACCGGTGGCATGGTACGGCATCATTTTCGGTATCAGAAGCGGTATCATATTGGGACAGCACTTGCCGATAAATTTTTCTCCATCGAAGATAAACTCATCACCCACCTTATGCCGAAAATGGCAGGGATATCTTTCTTCATCACCCAGAAAACCAATGCAGGTAGCTTTAACCTGAAACATCTTCTCCTCCTACTCCTCTTTTTGGTATTGAGATATTTTACGGCAATTTACTCGCTCACCTGGCGGCTACGGTCAAGCCAGGGCAGGGTCACTCACGGCCTACGCATGCCGGCAGGATGATGGAAACCTGGTCAGCCGGGGCCCATGGCCCTTTGAGATTAGAACTTACTTAAGCCGAAACCTGAGTTACTGATTAGCCGCGATACTTTTATAACCTTTTAATACTATCTCGGGCATCTGAGTCATCAGTTCATCAACGGTCCACCATCCTTCCAGCTTGTCGATCTGATTTTTTATTTCGGGCTCCGAGTACAGACCTATCTGTCCCCCCCTGATATGAAACACCGAACCACTGACATTAGCCGCCGCGTCGGAGGCCAAGTAGACAATCAGGGGAGCTACTGATTCAGGATCAGGGAAAGACATAAACCGGTCGGCCGCCGAAGCCGGAAGCGGGGTGAACTCACCGGTGCCGGCTTTTTCTCTGAGAAGAGCAACCACCTCATATGAAGCCCTGGATGCAGCCGTAGGAGAGTAAGCATTACAGGTTATACCATATTTAAACAACTCCTTGGCGACACCCCTGGTCAGCCCCAGCACTCCGGCATTAGCGGCGCTGTAGTTGCAATGGTTCACCATACCGGTAAATGCCAGGGCGGTAGTGTTGATGATCCGCCCCCATTTCTGCTGCATCATGTAAGGAGCGGCATGGCGGATGGTATTAAAATAACTTTTGGGCTTGATCGAGCACACATGATCCCAGGTTTCTTCGGTCATCTCCCAGACCGGGCTAAAAGCGAAGGTCCCGGCCACATTGACTACGATGTCGATCTTGCCGAAACTATCAATAGCTGTCTGAATCAGCTTTCCGGCTACCTGGAAATCGGTAACATCGCCAAAAAACGGGACAGCCTGGCCACCCAGGGCTTTGATTTCGGCAGCCACTGTCCCGGCATCTCCAACCGCATTAGCGGCCTGCTGCCGCAGATATTCCTGCTGCGATTGGCTGTATTTATTCACATCGGACTCTTTTAAAATTGCGAAGCCGGTAGAGCCCGGTTTCCGGTTATTAGTCACGATTTTAGCGCCCTCTTTGGCCAGGCCAATGGCAATAGAGCGGCCGATCCCCTGGCCCGACCCAGTCACAACCGCCACTTTACCTTTTAGTAAATCGCCCATTTTTCACACTCCTTTCAACTTCAGTGCGGCTTTATCTTCCGCCGGCATACTTTTAATAAAAGACTCCAGCTTTGCTTGCCTTTCCCGGTAACTTCAAGACACACCTTCTTGTCAACCCGGTAACAGGGAACCACTATCTTTTGACCGTTTTCAGGATATTTTTAAAGCCAGTCCTTCATACTTTAATATTTCTTTTGCTAGTTTTGGCCTGGCTTCGGTACTGTTATAATATCTTCAGTCACTGTATCATATCACATCCTCTCTTTCTACCTGTACATCGAAATGCAAAACCACCGGTTTGACGGATAAACTCAGGCCCGTTTAACATCGTCAGACCGTAATCCGGCAAGCCCGGTGTATTTACAATCCCGGTGCAATTCTTTATTATAATTATATTAGTCAATAGTCTGTACCTCAGGTACAGCTTCTATCAAATTGAAAATAACAGTTGAATTTTCAAAGGAGAGCTATGGACGCTATTGAAGCTATCAAATCTCGCCGCAGCATCCGTAAATATAAACCCGATCCGGTCGATGACAAAACCCTGGAGTCTGTTCTGGAAGCAGCCAGGCTAGCTCCATCCTGGGCAAACACACAATGCTGGAGATTTATTGTTGTCCGCGACAATAATACCAAGGCCAGGCTGGCTGATACGATTCAGCCAAATCCGGACCTGGGAGCCAATCCTTCAGTAAATGCTGTCAGGAATGCGCCGGTTATAATAGTAGCCTGCGCTGTTAAAGGTGAATCAGGTGGATTCCATGGCAAAACAGCAACTGATAAGGGCGAATACTGGTTTATGTTCGACGTAGCCCTGGCAATGGAAAATATAGCCCTGGCTGCCACAGCCCTGGGACTGGGCACCGTAAATGTCGGGCTTTTCGACACTCAGAAGGTGAGAGAACTACTGGAAGTACCGGATGAGTATCACATAGTGGAATTCATGCCCCTGGGATATCCTGAAAAACAGCCCGGTCCCCGTCCTCGTAAGGAACTGTCAGAAATAGTCTTTTACGAGAAGTTCGGCTGTAAACAGAAATTTGCCTGAATAATCTGGCTCTGATACTCGCCGGAGCCAAATTATTACCCGCCTGTTATCTGAAAAGGTTAAGAAGTTGACCTACAAGGGAGCGAAGCCCTTTAGGCTGATTATCAACCCAGTGCGAAGTGCCCTTATTTTTCATTGCCCAGAGCAGCAAGCCCACACTCGTAGCATAGGCAGGATTTTTTAATGTCTCTATCGAGACTCCGGTTAGTCCTGCAGGTATACCCAGCCTGACAGGCACATCAGTGAATTTTTGTACGAATTCCACCATGCCCGGAATGTTAGCACACCCACCAGTAAGCACCAGGCCTGCCGGAACTACTACTCCGGCTTTTCTTCCGGGGAGGTCCATAATCATAAGCCGGATAATCTCCTGGACACGGATCTGCATTATCTCTCGAAGAGCCTGGAAGGAAACACTTCCACCGTCATCACCTACAGTCCTGTCAGGATCCTCATATTCCGCTTTCATCAAGGTGCCGTATTTTTTCTTCATCTCTTCGGCCAGCTCGTAAGACAATCCGAGGCCGGTCGACAGGTCCATAGTGATATAGTGCCCGGCTGCCGGAATAACGCCGGTATGAAGAATACTGCCGTCCCTGATTATGACGACATCGGTAGTCCCCCCTCCCATATCGGCAAGCAGAACTCCGGCTTGCTTTTCTTCCTCGTAAAGAACTGCTTCAGCACTGGCCAGAGGCTCCAGTATCAGGTCATCGATACTGACACCCAGTCCCCTGATGACTTTGGTAAGATCCTGCACAGAGTTGGTAGAAGCGATTATAATATGAACCTCCACTTCCAACTCAGCCCCATTCATACCAATGGGATTCTTTACTTCGAAACCGTCCAGCCTGTAAGACCGGGGAATAATGTGGAGGACCTTCTGCTCAGGCTGTAATCTTACACTTGCAGCAACCTCCAGTGCCCGCCTCATATCTTCTTCCCTTACCTGCGTATCACGGTGGGAGATAGCAATGGCACCCTTGTTATTCATCGAAGTAATATGTCTGCCTGTGACGCCAATGTAAGCTGACTGCAACCTGTAACCGGCCATTACCTGAGCTTTAAGAATCGATTCCCTGATTGATTCCCGGGCTTTAATGGAATCTGCCACCAGAGCTTTCTCGATACCTCGAGAGGGAGCAACGCCTACCCCCAGAATTCTAAGGCCGGACGCACTATCAACTGTCCCCATGATAGTACATACTTTGGTCGTGCCGATATCAATGGCAGCGATTTTCTTTTTCATCATGACATCCGTTAAAGTGATTAGTTAACTCTGTGCCTGCCGATAATGGACATTCCATTTCTGGCATAGTTCATCAAACCAGGTCTGCATGGCAGGGTCCGGCATCTTTTTCAAATCTGACAAAAAGCCGTGCAGCAATTCTCCTCCGCTCATTCCGGGTGTTGGTTCCGACGGTCCCGGGATATTGATATAAACTGTCTCGGTCATCTGCTTTCGAAAGTCAATAGCGTTTCCCATCTTTCTCTCCTTTGATTTTTTATATCTCGCCATTATCAGGTGACAGACAGGATACCGTTCACTATCGGAGAACTATCCCGGAATTCAGGAGGATGGACCGAAGCGATTCATTCTCCATATAGAAAACCAACCTTAAGCCTGCCCAAGGGTGTTATGCTTTTTCATATTATATACCTTTTCCGATAAATTGATAATACCCAATTCATCAATTTGCCAGCATTTTTCATGCAGTAATTGATTTGCCTTTCATCCTATCTTCCGAATTGCACATTATGTTAAAATTAGAGAGGAAATACAGACCATAGAGGGATAAAAAACTGTAATATGATTCCAGTTAAATTATCATTACGTAATTTCATGTGTTACCGTGACAATGTTCCACCGATCAGTTTTGAGAGCATACATACGGCCTGCATAAGCGGCGATAACGGTCATGGTAAATCAGCCCTGATTGACGCAATAACCTGGGCGCTCTGGGGACAGACCCGTGCTACCAGCGATAACGACCTGGTGCATTCGGGGCAGACCGAGGTAGAGGTAGATTTTGAATTCGATATCGGGTCTCAGCGCTACCGTATTATCCGGAAACATTCCAGACCCAAGACTTCAAAGAGGTCCGGGCAGACTATCCTGGAATTTCAGGCAGTTACGCCGGACGGTTATAAAGTATTGAGCGGGGACAACTCTACCCAGACACAGCACAAGATTACTCAACTGCTGCATATGGACTATGATACTTTTATCAACAGCGCTTTTATCAGGCAAGGACGGGCAGATGAATTCACCAAAAAACGTCCCGGCGAGCGCAAACAGGTGCTGGGCAATATCCTCCAGCTATCCGTTTATGACGAACTGGAGGACCGGGCCAAAGAAAAGGCCAAAGCACTGGATAACGATATCATTAAAGCGGAAACCGAAATTGATAGTCTGCACAAAGAACTGATGCAGAAGCCGGACTATCTAAATGAATTCGAACAGGCACAGAAAGACCTGGCCGAGGCGGAATCCAAGACAAAAGAACAAGAAAATCGCCTGGCGTTCCTGAGGAAGGACAAGGAATTGCTGGAAAACAAGAAGACACGATTGAAAGAACTCAGTGCCCATGCTCAGGATACCGAACGTAACTATAAACTGTGGAGCGAGCAGGCCAAACAATGTCAGGACCGTATTAACGGATATGAAACACTTATAGCGCAGAGGGAGGCCATCGAAGACCAGTACCGGCAGTTCCTGGAAGTTCGTAAAACTAATCTGGAACTAGACCAGAAGCTGAAGCAGGTAAACTCCCTGACAGGGGAAAAACACCGTCTGGAGATCGCGGTTGTGAAAGCCGGAGAGAACCTGAACAGATCCCATGCGATAGCGGAAAGCAGGATCCGCGATCTGGAGGCCATCTCCGGAAAGCTTCCCCATTTACATGAGGAAATGAAACAGATAGTCAGCACACTGCGCAACCTGGAAGATGCCGAAGTAAAAATAAAGGAAAAGCAGGAAAACAGCAAGCTGCTCCATGCCCGGGTGCACCACCTCCAGGCAGAAAAAACCAGACTGCTTCAAGAAATCAACGATGTTGAAGACAAATTGAAGCTGATGAGCCGCCAGCATGAGGGCGGAATCACCTGCCCGTTGTGTGAATCTGATCTGGGAGAAGAAGGCCGGAAGCGGATCGAAACCAAATACATATCTGAGAAAGCGGCCAAGAACGATGCATTAAAATTAATCCAGAAAGAGTTGAGTGAAAAAGAGGCCGAGGTCAGATCGCTGGAAAATGACGTAATGCAATCTGAAACTAAATTGAGAAATGCCAAAGAAGCAGCCCAGAGCCGGTATGGAAATATTCACAAAGCCATTTCGGATGCCGAGGATGCTGAAAAAAAGGCTAAAGAAGAAAGACTACTACTAGACGATATCGAGCGGAGACTGGCAGGGAGGGATTTTGCCGTCAATGAGCAGGCAATGCTGGCACAGCTCGAAAAGGAGATAGCTGATATCGGTTACAACTCCCAGCAGCACGACCAGGCGCGCGCCAGGCTGGCCGAACTGGAGAAATTTGAGGCTTCCAAAAGAAGGTTAGAGGAAGCTGAACGGCTGATACTTCAGGAAAAGGAAAATGCGGCTAAAGCCTGCCAGACTGCCGAAGAGTTGTTCAACAAACTGGAAGGCGACCGGCAACTACAGGAGTCCCTGCTGATTGAAATCAGCAATTCTTCCGGAGTAACTGAAGCATTATCTCAGGCAGAAATGGAATACCAGAACCTCCAGTCCAGACAGAAGCGGATCCAGGAGGTTATAGGAGGGATAAAAGCCCAACTTGAGAGGTTTGCCAAGCTGGAAACCCTGAAGAAAGAAAAGGAAAGCGAACTGGCGCAGGCTGTTAATCAGGTAAAAATATATAAGGACCTGGCACAGGCTTTCGGGAAAAAAGGTATCCAGGCAACGCTGATAGAAATGGCTATCCCGGAAATTGAGGCTGAAGCTAACAAACTGCTCTCACGCATGACTGACAACAAGATCGGAAGAGCACACGTCTGAACTCCAGTCACCGCTCATTATCT
>CAZELW010000034.1:0-10682 GCA_964513135.1 uncultured Dehalococcoidales bacterium | reverse complement strand
GCAAACAGCGGTACAGAAACGGTACATATCGAATGTGGGGACGTTGATGATAACCTCATCATCCCTTTCGAGGAACATCCTCAGAATTAAATCAATCAGTTCATCGGAGCCGTTGCCGGCAACCAGGTATTCCGGTCCCAGTCCGACATATTGCGAAAGGCTCTCGCGCAGCTCAGTCTGGTTTGAGTCCGGATAGATATTGAAATATGGATAGGAAGCCAGAGCTTCCCTGACTGCCGGCGAGCAGCCGTAAGGGTTCTCGTTGGCATCCAGCTTTATGATTTCCTCTTCGGGAATGCCCAGTTTGCGGGCAATGGAGTCCGGCCATTTACAGGCTGAATAGGCGCTGAAACGGCTCATATCGATACGTACTAACTTCTTGATATCCACGCTCATAGAAACCTCAGTGACTTCTTGTCCGAATACCGAAATTCTAACATGTATTTAAAGGTTAGGGCAACATATACAGGGGAACAGCGCTCCTCCTGGAAACAAGATAGGGCTTTCGCGTTTGAGGCAAAAGAAATCGGTGCTCGTTATTGCGCTGAAAGCTGCGAGAAAAATATTACTGCCCCTTTTGTAATGACGGCGCCTTTTTCAGACCGATATGTATTGTAATTGTAGTGGAGCAGGTGCAGTGCGCAAAATTATCAGCAATATTAAGCATCACCACTTATCCGTTACTATTGAACATCATCATCCCATCAAGTAACCTGATATTTATGACCACTGTTTCAACGGCCTCATCGCGAGAGACAGCGCGATTTGGTATATATGCAGGGACGTTCCTGATATCATTTACCTCACTTGCCCTGGAAATAACCATCACCCGTTTACTGAGCGTCATCACCCTTTACCATCTGGCTTTTTTTGCCGTGTCGGTGGCCATGCTGGGGATGACCGCCGGGGCGGTGACAGTGTATTTAAAGCCAGGATGGTTTACCAGCGAGAAGTTGCGGCACAGCATCGCCCGGTCCTGCCTCGGATTTGCCGTCATTACGCCGGGAAGCCTTTTTTTCCTCAGCCGCTTGCCGGTGGGATTGGATCCTTCCGGCTGGAATATCCTGAATCTCGTACTGCTTACTATAGCCTGCCTGCTGCCTTTTTACCTCTCAGGGATAGCCCTCACTGCCGTATTGACCAAGTTTAAACTGCCCATTGGCAAGCTGTACGCCAGCGACCTGGCGGGGGCCTCGCTGGGCTGCCTTTTCGTTCTGGGCGCCATGCAAATCATGGACGCGCCCAGCCTGATATTGCTGACCGGATTCATAGGCGTCCTGGCTGCAGTCTCTTTTGCCTGGCCGATATCCAGCTTTCAACCCCGCCATGTAACCGCACTCGTCCTGGGGCTGCTGGCAGTGCTGGTAATATTTAACAGCACTACTCCTTATGGGATTCAACCGCATTATGTCAAAGGGAATTACGATGATCCCAAATCCCATTTCCTGGAAAAATGGAACTCCTTTTCTCGCGTTATGGTCTACCAGCTAGAAAACCGGCAGCCGGCCTGCTGGGGACCGGGAAAAGGCGTGCCGGACCGGCCTGTCCTGCAATACCGTACTGATATCGATGGAGGAGCCGGCACATGGATCACCCGGTTTGATTCGTTTGAGGACATCGAATTCCTGCGCTACGACGTCACCAATATGGTCCATTATGTCCGGCCTGAAGGAAATGTCTGCATCATCGGGAGTGGAGGAGGGAGAGATGTTCAAAGCGCCATCCTGTTCGGCCACCCGGAAGTCACCGGTATCGACGTTAATCCAATCTTTATCGACTTGCTGAAGGTGCAGTTCCGGGACTTCGCCGGAGTGGCCGACCGCGAGGGCGTAAAATTGGTAGCGGATGAGGCCAGGAGTTACCTCTCCAGGACTGATGAGAAGTATTCCGTGATACAAATGTCCCTGGTCGATACCTGGGCTGCCACGGCGGCAGGGGCATTTACGCTTTCGGAAAATGGTCTCTATACCGTGGAAGCCTGGACTATTTTCTTTAACTGTTTAAAGGATGACGGCATTTTTACCGCTTCGCGGCACTATGTCCCCGGCACCCTGGATGAGACCGGCCGCGCAGTCAGTCTGGCGGCGGCCACGCTTCTTGAAAACGGAATCAGCAGGCCGGCCGACCATATCGCGGTCATCGCCGCCGAAAGCGTCTCAACTCTGCTGATCAGCAAGCAGCCGTTTAGCCGGGAGGAGATAAACCGGCTGCGCGCAGCCAGTTTCCGGATGGAATTTGATCCTATCGTCCTCCCCGGTGAGCAGCCGGCTAATCCGGTCCTTAACCGAATCCTCTCGGCTGACTCGGTGGTCGAATTGAAATCGGCCGTAGCAGCCGAGCCTTTGAACTATCAGCCCCCCACAGACAACAACCCCTATTTCTTCAATATGCTGCGGCTTAACCATCTGGAAGTGCTTGACTGGAAAGACGCTGGAGTACTCGCGGGAAACATCAGCGCCACCTTCACTCTGGGAGTGCTGATCGCGGCGCTTTTCGTGATCTGCATCGCCGGAATTGCAGTACCTTTGATTATCCGGTCCGGCAGGAGCAGGAGCAGGAATGTTAAAAAGGAAAGTATATTGTGGTCGGGAGCTTTTTACTTTTCACTGATCGGGGCCGGGTTCATGTTCGTGGAAATAGGTCTCATTCAGAGGCTGTCGGTTTTCCTGGGACATCCGGTTTACGGTCTGGGAGTATTGCTCTTCACGGTGATTGCAAGCGCCGGAATCGGCAGTTATTTCAGCGACCGGCTGCCGCTGGTCCGTTTGCCCTGGCTGATTGTATACCCTGTTGTGGTGGTCTTGATGGTGATTGCCGTCAGGTTCGCCTTGCCCTGGATCGGAGAATCCATGGAATCAGCTTCAATATTCCCGAGAATACTGGTCTCCATCGGCTTGATTGCCCCGCTGGGGATGTGTATGGGGGTCTGTTTTCCTACCGGGATGCGGCTGGTAAGAGGGACCCGTGGCAGCAAGACTCCCTGGTACTGGGCGCTGAACGGCATGTTTGGCGTTCTTTGTTCAGCCCTGGCTGTATTCGTATCTATCTATATCGGCATCTCCGCCAGCTTGTATGTCGGTGCGGCCTGCTATCTGGCTCTCCTGCTGTGCATGCCCGGTTTGCTCAGGGAGCAACTACCGGTGAAAAGTCCTGCCGCTGAGAAATTGCCGGACTGAGCCGGTAATATTCCGCGGCAATCTGAAATCATCTCTCCCTTAGCAACCATTTGCCGTCTATTTCATAAAGGGTAAAATAACGGCCTTGATATAGCCCGGCGTCCGGCTCATGGCCGGCCTGGCGGGGGAAAGGGTTTTGCTTCTGCATTTCCTCGCTCCATGAATTGACATACCCGGACATATCGCTGGAGCAAACTCCACAGGCTTCCACCTTCACCAGCATCTCATTGTCATTTATGGTCGGCATGGGGACTTCCCTTATTTCAAACTTTCTGGGAGCAACGATAAAAGCGGCTTTCATCTTCAATCCCCTCCATAATCCGATTTATGTATAATTTACCAGATGAGTGAGATATTGTCATTCATGGAAAAGGGCAGGCATCCGGACAGGAGTGGTATATAATACGGAACTATAGGGAGATATTAGCGGGAGGTGCGGTGAGCAAACAATGGTAAATCTGGTCCGTTTGATGGATTATGTCAATGCCTTGCAAAATAACAACCGCCGGGACAGGCTGAAAATCCTGATAGATGCACTGGAGGCCCTGGATGTTCGGCCGGTTATCCAGGAATCACGCCGGTTAGGACTGGTGAACCTGATAGTTGATTTTTCCGAACGCAGCGGTGATAAGCCGGTGATATATTCTGCTCATTATGATTCTGTCAGGGGTCGGCCCGGCGCGAATGACAATGCTTCAGGGGTAGCTGTCCTTCTGGGACTCTGCCGCGAAATCAGGCAATTCGCTCTGCCGGTTAGAATCGTCTTTTTCGACCGTGAAGAGGCCTGGCTGCGGACCCCTTTGCTGAAATTGGGGCTCCTTGGCTCCCTGTATTACGCTTTCAAGGCCGACTTGAGGAATATTAAGGCAGTGTGTAACCTGGAGTTCTGCGGCAACGGAGATTTTCTGGCGATATGGCCGGTTAAAACCAGGGAGAGGGGGCTCCCCCTGCTCCAAGAAATCAGGAAAGCGGCCTGCGAGATAGACCTGCTGTTCAAATCCGTTCATGTGCCCTGGCCGTATATGAGCAGCGATCACCTGTCTTTCCGGTTAATGGGGTTTAAAAATGCTCTCACCCTGTCCCTGATACCAAATCATCAGGTCCCGGTCCTGGAGAAGATGGTCCAAAATATAGGCCTCAAGGGCTATTTTCCCCGGCGTCAGGCCATGCCGGAACCTCTTTCTGTCATCCACAGCCGGTACGACACCTCCGACAGGCTCAGCGAGGAATCCATGCAGCTGATGCTGGCTCTTTTGCTCCGGATGATCAGGAATAACTCTCACGGAAAATTTCCAGGCCCGACCCGCCGGCATATTGTCCGTCAGGCGGATCAGGTCAGCGGCCGGTCTGCTGATTATGTTTAATCAATTCAGACCTGGGCCCTCCCCTGGTCTTCAGGCTGTCCGGACCGGCTGCTCTACTAGAGTACAACCTGGCCGTAGCCCTTGAGAATCCGTATCCCTTATATATCCAATGACATGGAGGGAAGGCCGCTGCTGTTTCAGGAGGCTTCCCCGGCTGCCATTCCGGAAGCCCACGCCCATCCGAGATTATATCCTCCCCTTCTTCCATTCACATCCAGCACTTCTCCGGCAAAGAAAACACCTTTTTTTATCTTTGATTCCAGCGTTCCGGCCTTGACCTCGTCGGTATTGACTCCGCCGCTGGTAAACTCGGCTTCATTCCAGCCCCGCGTACCGTTGACCTTGAAACGGTGGCTCTTTAACTCACCTGCAATCAGGTCCAAATCATCGTTCCGGAAAAGGTCCTTTAGAGCCAGACTGAATTTGTTCGGCAGTATTCCGGTCAGCATGTCCTGGTACGGCCACTTTGCCGTCCTCTTCCACGCCAGCTCATTTTTAAGCTGCTCGCGGTCCATAAAAGGTACCATATCTACGGATACGTAAACATCTTTTTTACGCTTCCTGTTAATGGCAATGGAGACTTCCTCGCTGATATCGAGTATGCAGGTGCCTGACAGTCCGTATTGGGTAAAGAGCAGCTCGCCGCTGACCTCCGGGCCTTCCCGTCCGTCAATAATACTCCTGGCTCCGGCAGTGATTCTCTGGCCTTGCAGAGTATGGCAAAGAACATCTTTGATAACCAGAGGGACCGTGCTGGGGACAGGCTCCACGATAGTATGGCCCAATTGAGCGGCTATGGCATAAATGCTGCCATCCGATCCGAAAGCCGGGTAGGACTTCCCCCCGCCGGTAATAACGGCTTTCCGGCATTCCAGTTTGCGGCCTTCTTTATCCGAAACAAATATCCTGTCCCCGGAAAAGGAAAAACCGCTGCAGTCAAAACCGTATTTGACCGGTACAGCCAGCCGGTTCAGCTCCATTTCCAGGACCTTCAGGACTGAAGAAGCCTGGTTGGTGACAGGGAAGATACGGCCTTCTTTCGCATACACTTGCAGTCCGAGCCCTTTAAAAAAGCCCAGTATGGCGGACTTGCCATACCGGGCGAAAACGCTTCTGACCAGCCCTCTGGCCCCTGGGTTGTAATAGGACTCATCCAGGTCTTCGTTCAGGAGATTGCATCTGCCGTTCCCTGTAGCCAGTATTTTTTTACCCAGTTGCCCCGTCTTTTCGCAGATAATGACTGATTCCTGCTGGCGGCTCTGGCTGATAGCAGCGCAGATACCGGCTGCTCCTCCGCCAATAACTACGGTTGAATATTTTTCCATAAAATATCTTAAGCCTTATTATCTGGTCTTCGGTGGTTTATTATACCATCTAACAGGGAACGGAAGATACGGGAAGAAGACGGAATCTCGATAAAGACTATTGTCACATGGATGCCGGTCAGAATACAATAAATCAATAGCCAGTTCGGATTCATTTTTTAAAACATTACTGGAAACGGTTCGCTATGCAAAGAGTGCCATCTCTGTTATGATATATGCAAATTAAATTTCTGGAGGAGAATCTGAATGAAAAGAATAATCTGGCTCTTGATAGTCGGAGCGGTGCTCTCCAGCTTATTACTGGCAGCCTGCGGTACCAGTACTCCCACAACTTCCGCCGCTCCTGCAACCTCTGCCGCCCCTACTACGCCTGTAGCCGCCACCAAAATTCTGGTCGCTACTGATGCCACCTGGCCTCCCTTCGAGTTTGTTAATGAACAGACTAAAGAGATCGAAGGCATGGATATCGACATCATGAAGGCTATTGCCGAAAGAGCGGGACTGGAAATCGAGTTCGTTAATGTCGCCTGGGACCCCCTGCTGGCCGGCATGGCGCAGGGAATGTATGATGCGGCCATATCTTCAATAACCATTACTGAAGATCGGGCAAAAGAAATGCTGTTCTCCGATCCCTACTTCGCTGCCGGACAACTGGTAGTGGTGCAGAAAGATAATACAACCTGCACTGGCAAAGATACGTTGAGCGGCGAGGTAGGCGTACAGTTGGGGACCACTGGAGACATCGAGGTCCAGAAGATCGCCGGCGCAACCACCAAACCTTATGAAGAAATCGGTCTGGCCTTCCAGGATCTGATGAACGGCCAGGTTAGCGCCGTAGTCTGCGATAATCCGGTCGCCCTTCTCTACATCGGTAAAAATCCTGATAAATTGAAAGCTGCCGGTGACGTATTCACCGATGAAAGCTACGGCATCGCCGTGGCCAAGGGTAAAGAAGACATCCTGCAAAAGATCAACGCCGGTCTGAAAGCCGTAAAGGATGAAGGACTGATCGAGGAATATGCCGCTAAATGGATGAAATAGGCAGGTTAATTTGAGTTCCCAGGGGATACTCAAAAATCTAGGCAAAATGGTTCTCAGAAGGGCTGAGCCGGCTTCTCCGGCCAGCCCGGATTCCGCCAGCAAAGGTGCGAGATTCATACCGGGAAATGAATACCCTTCCCGTATGGACCCCTGGTGGTGGCTGGTGGCCGCCATCGCTATTATCATCATCCTTCTGATCACCTTAAAAGCAGACCCTTTCTGGGATATTCTGGTTTTCGTTCGTGACGGAATATGGTTGACCATCCGTTTAACCGTTATCTCCTTCGTTTTAATCATCCTGGTCGGCATAATAGGCGGACTGGGAAGGATTTCCAAAAATCCCGTAATCCACCTGATTACATCACTGTACGTTGAGGTAGTCAGAGGAATTCCGCTGCTGGTCCAGCTCATCTGGTGGTATCTCGCCGCCCCGGCAGTGATCCAGGAGATTGGAAGATGGCTCAGCATTCCATACCTGGCTGAATATCGGACCAATGCTTTCGTTATGGCTGTTGTCGGTCTGGTAGTTTGCTATGGCGCCTATATGACCGAGATATTCCGGGCCGGCATCCAGAGCATTCCCAAAGGCCAGATGGAAGCCGCCCGCAGCCAGGGTATGACCTATTTCCAGGCCATGCGGTATGTAATCTTACCGCAAGCCTTCCGGCTGGTGCTCCCGCCGGTTGGCAACGAGTTCATCATGCTCATTAAAGATACCTCACTGGTCAGCGCTGTTGCACTGGCCGATCTCACCCGCCGCGGACGAGAGTTCATGTCAACTCATTTTAATCCCATCGAGACATGGACCATGGTAGCGCTTCTCTATCTGGTGATGACATTATTCGCAGCCCGTTTGATATCCTACCTGGAAAGCAAAAGGATCTCCGAGAGGTAGTTATGTCAGAACCAATCATTCAAATTGACAATGTACATAAGTATTTCGGCAGGGTCCATGCCCTGAGAGGTGTGAGCCTGAACGTGATGAGGGGCGAGGTGGTCGTCATTCTGGGCCCGTCAGGTTCGGGCAAGTCCACCCTTCTGCGCTGCATTAACCGCCTGGAAGACTACACCTCAGGCAGCATTATCGTAGATGGAATCTTGCTGAAAAGCGCCAAAAACATCAACGCTGTCAGGCGGGAAGTGGGCATGGTCTTCCAGCATTTTAATTTGTTCCCGCATCTGACAGTGCTGGACAATATCACTCTGGCCCAAAGGGTAGTGCGCAGGAGAAACATCCAGGAATCAAAGGCAATCGCCATTAATCTGCTCAATAAAGTCGGCATCGAAGAGAAAAGCGGCGCTTATCCTTTGCAGCTTTCCGGCGGCCAGCAGCAGCGTGTGGCCATTGCCCGCGCTCTGGCGATGAACCCCAAGATAATGCTCTTCGATGAACCTACCAGCGCCCTCGATCCCGAGATGATAACTGAAGTCCTGGATGTAATGCTGGGCCTGGCCAAAGAAGGTATGACTATGGTGGTAGTCTCTCATGAAATGGGTTTCGCCCGGGCGGCCGCTACCCGCTGTATATTTATGGATGAAGGACAAATCATCGAGCAGGGGCCCCCTGGTGTGCTTTTCACTTCCCCCACTCACGAACGTACTAAAATCTTCCTCAGTAAAGTCCTGCAGATATAACCTGGCATTTTTGGGCGATTGGATATCACCCCCGCTGGGTCCTTCTTCACATCGTAGAAGAATATGGACAGGCCTCCTCAAATATGACAGTATGATGTCGACGCTGATTGAACCAATTCGCTACTGGACCCATTCATCAGAGAGTTGTTACGGAGAAACATGTTACGAAACTGGAAATCCTCACCGGCTATTGCGCTGACTTCCATGTTAGGAGTAACCGCAGTCTGGGGATCGACTTTCATTGTAGTCCAAAATGCGGTTTTTAAAATGCCGGTTATGGACTTTCTGGCAATGCGTTTCACTATTGCAGCACTGCTGATGCTGGCCATCCGCCCGTCATGTTTACGCGGCCTGACACGGAGTGATATCTGGCACGGAGTTATCATGGGACTGGTGCTGAGCCAGGCTTATATCGCCCAGACCTATGGCTTGCTCTGGGCGTCCGCCACAGTGTCGGGATTCATTACCGGAATGTATGTGGTGCTGACCCCGATTATTTCCATTCTGTTTCTGGGGCGAAAAGGCAATCGCACCACCTGGCTTGCAATCATTCTGGCCACTGTCGGCCTGGCGATGCTCAGCCTGCATGGCTGGGCGATTGGTATTGGAGAAATTTTAACTTTCTCATGCGCCCTGTCCTGCGCAGCGCATATTGTAGGTCTCGGAGAATGGACACCGCGCGACCGGGTATATGGCTTTACTGTTGTTCAAATCGGGACGGTCGCAGTCGTAACACTGGTCGCATCCTCACCGGGAGGATTAACAATTCCACCGGATGGCGAAGTATGGATGGCCGTAATCATTACAGCGGTACTGGCGACAGCCGCGGGTTATCTGGTACAGACCTGGGCACAATCTCTGGTATCGCCGGTGCGCGTGGCGGTGGTCATGACTATGGAGCCGGTATTCGCCGGAATTTTCGCAGTGATTCTCGGAGGGGACCAGCTAACATGGAGGATACTGGGGGGCGGAGCGTGTATTCTCGCCGCAATGTATATCGTTCAATTGAAAACGGCATCAGGGTCGGTGCCGGAAGCAGACACGGGGTGAAGCGTTATCTCCGGGTAATTTGGAAACAATCAAACCTGCCGTTCGTTACATGGAACGGCAGGTTTGATATTATTCGCTATTCGCTTGCAACAAATCTGTCCGGAATTTAAAGCGCTAGCACCTTGTGCGAGACTGGTCGGGAGGGGCTGCAATCTGGTCTCTCTGGCTGCTCTCGTATATAGCCTCCCGGCTTGAGTTCTTCCTTCCCCGACACGTTTTGGTCCCGCTACGGGCTCCAGGTCTGGTTTTTATCTGATTGTTGAGATAAATCGCGCATTCGGAGCAGTAACCTTCCTGACAAAGTACAGCCTTGTATACGCAAGGTTCACCTTTATGATATTCCAGGTTTAACAAGCTAGCCTCCTCTACAGGTAAATCAGGTCAGTAGTATCAATTATGAACGCCGCTATCTCTTTTGAGGATAGGCTGATGGTCATGTCTGGAATAGTATTTAGGTCATGGTTGGCAGGTATACCGGCAGCACAGTTAAAGCAGTGGCGGGAAGAAATAAAAATTCACAACCCTGAAATCTAATCCGGTTTCTGTAATATCACGTTCCGGACATCTACCACCGGAGGATTAAAAGGCGAGTGGTCATTGTTTACCAGCATCACCGAAAATTTATGTGGCCCTTCTTGTAAATTCACCCAGGTATGTGATGTCGCAGTCGTACAGATATAGTTACCGTCACTGGTTACAGCAGGAGTAAACGGGGTAGTGGGCGCATCCACGTCCAGAAAATAGTGAATATGTCCCTGGCCTGGCTGGCTGGCCTGTCCTATTTTATCGGCCAGGTCGAAATTGGCCACATTCACCGCAATGGTGATATCTCCGGTACGGTGTATGAGGCTGCCTTCAGGAATGGCAATTATATGGATAAAAGGTAAATTTGCGGCAACTGTCGGCACCGGAGAGGAAGGTAATAGTATCTCACCGGACCGGGAAGGTCGACAGGCCAACATCAATAATAATAGACAGGCTATTAGCCCGGTAAAAATGATTACATGGAGGTATTTTGCTTTTACCTTCACAGGCCTTTCCTCTGTTCCCGTATTTTCTCTGTGGCATCGGGTTGTATCCCCATTAACCGG
>CAZELW010000033.1:10061-10697 GCA_964513135.1 uncultured Dehalococcoidales bacterium | reverse complement strand
TTAGCTTCAACCCCGGAAAATTCGTATTTACCTACCACTGCACGAACATCGGCATCACAACATGCGTATAGTTGTCCGAACCCACCGGCCTCAGGACCCCTGGGCTGGAGGGGCTGGTGGTCTCCATCACCACCTGGGCCTCTTTGATTACGCTGAGGACATCGATCAGGTACTTGCTGTTAAAGGCAATTTTGGCCTCATTGCCCTGAACAATGGCGTCGATTTCTCCCTGGTCTTCACCGATCTCCTCAGACCTGGCGGACACGGTCATCTTTCCCGGGGTCAATTCCCCGCCGGGAGTGGCGATGAGCCGGACAATCCCGGTACCGTCACGGGCGAAAATGGCGGCGGTCCGGGTGGCGCGGAGGAATTCTCCCACGTCCACGGTGGCTTTGGTGCCGGAAGTCTGGGGAATAAGCTGTTCATACTGCGGGAAAGTCCCCTGGATAAGCTGGGATACCATTTCGATGTTCTTTAGTTTGAAAAGGACCTGGCTCTTGTTCGGGTTTACTGTCACCTCCACCGGTTCTTCCTGGTCAGCCATCAGCCGGTTAAGCTCTGCCAGGGTTTTGGCCGGGATTATGGCTTCGAGCTTCTGGCTTACTGGTTGGAGGACTTTTAACTTGTGGACCGCCA
>CAZELW010000033.1:0-10051 GCA_964513135.1 uncultured Dehalococcoidales bacterium | reverse complement strand
GCAGCCAGGGTGAGGTTGTTGTCCTCAAATTTGGCGTCAATGCCGGTAAGGACTGGCCGGGACTCTTCGGAAGCGGCCGCGAAGACCACCTGGGTAATGGCCTGGCGTAGAGACTCGGTATCAATGCTGGTGGTAATTCCCTCTTCAACAGTCGGGATGGGCGGGAAGTCCTTGGCGTCGATCCCGCTGATGCGGGCCTCGTAGCGGGCGCAGCGCAGCGATACCGTCTTTGATTTGGCCGGCATGTTTATATCTACCTGCTCTTTCGGCAGGGCCGCGATGAACTCGGTCAGGAGCTTGGCCGGAACAGTGATGGTCCCCTCTTCCTCTACTTTGGCTCCTATCCAGCAACTGATGGCCATCTCCAGGTTGGTGCCCACCAGTTTTAATCTCGATTGATCGGTCTCCAGGAGGATATTGTTGGTTATAGGCAGGGTCGTACGGCTGGGAGCTACCTTCCCCACTATCCCCAATCCCCAGTTCAGGTTCTCTTGAAGACAGGCAAGTTTCACATTACACCCCCGTTAAGAAATTCAGAATCCGATATACAGGACAAATAAGAATTACGATTATAGAAAGGACAATTTTTTCGATGTGAGTAAAATTATAACCCAAACCAGAGACATACTCAAGTAGGCAAAGTTAAGCCTGTTCCTTAAAGGCAGCCTATTCTAGAACTATAGTACCGCTTTTGCCGCCGCTCTTGCGGACCAGCCGGACGTTATCGATGCGTATGCCGCGGTCTACCGCCTTGCACATGTCGTAAATGGTCAGAGCGGCGACTGCCGTTGCGGTCATGGCTTCCATTTCCACCCCGGTCTTACCGGTATTTTTTACCGTGGAAGTAATCTTGATGGCATGGTCGGCTTCGTCGATTTCAAACTCGACCTTTATCTCGCCCAGCAGGAGGGGATGGCAGAGGGGGATCAGGGCGGGAGTCTGTTTGGCGGCCATGATTCCAGCGATCTGGGCTACGGTGAGAACGTCGCCCTTGGCTATTTGCCCCTGTTTGATAAGTTCCAGGGTTTCCGCCTTCATGTGGACTGTACCTTTGGTAACAGCTTCTCTCTCAGTTTCCGCCTTGGCGGTAACATCCACCATACGGGGACGGCCGGACTCATCGATATGGGTCAGCTTTTCCATTCTATCCCCCCACCTGGCAGAACGGTCTGTCGTTGGGATTCTGCCCATCTGTCAGGTGATGTCCCTGTGGCTTGGCCTTCACAGCCTCTTGGATCAGTTCCTTGAGTTTTTCGGGAGAGATGCCGTTGCGTAAAGGCTCTCTTAAATCAATCATGGTCTCGGACATCAAACAGGGCCGGAGCTGGCCATCGGCCGTGAGCCGCAAACGATTGCAGCTAATGCAGAAATGCTCGCTGATGGCAGTAATAAACCCGATAGTGCCTTTGGCTCCCGGTAGTCGGTAATATTTGGCCGGACCGTTCCCGATTTCATATTTATACGGCTCCATCTTGCCCAGCGGATCGATCAGCTTCTTGACATCGCGGGTGCTTATCCCCCGTGGCGTATGGCCGTTATGCCCGGTATAGGGCATGAGCTCGATAAAGCGGACGTTCCAGCCGTCATCGATAGTTTTTTTCGCAAAGTCGGGAATCTCATCGTCATTGACTCCCTCCATGACTACCATATTGATCTTGACCGGCTCCAGTCCCGCTTTCTGGGCGGCTTTAATTCCTTCCAGGACTTTTTCCAGTCCGGTGCCCTGCTCAACAGAGCGGCAGATCCTGGCAAACTTCTCCGGCCGGAGTGTATCCAGGCTGATATTCACCCGGTCCAGTCCGGCATTTTTGAGATCAAAGGCATATTTACCCAGGAGCGTGGCATTGGTGGTCATGGAAATGTCTTTCATGCCGGGGATCATGGCGACCATCTTTACAAAATCGACCACACCGGCTCTGACCAGCGGCTCCCCGCCGGTGATGCGGACCCGGTTGATCCCCATCTCGGCGCCTGCGCGGATGATAGTGATCAGCTCTTCATAGCTCAGGACATTGGAATGGGGCATCCAGCGGACTCCATCCTCCGGCATGCAGTAGATGCATCGGAAGTTGCAGCGGTCGGTTATTGATACGCGAATATAGTTGATGGGGCGCTGGAATGAATCTGATAGACCGGTCATGTTCAGTTTCCCTTCTACCTGGGAAGGTATTTTCCCTTATTATAGCACCTTCAGGGTAAATACTGAATTAAAAATAAAAATCCGGGATCTTCTCAGTTTCCATTAGTGTCCTGATGTCCCTGCATCATTCCTTAACATCGCCGCCGCGAACACCAGAAGGCGTGCTGGTGCCCTCCTGTGTTCCGGAGCATCTCGTTCCTTCTCCTGTCTTGCTGGAGGCCTCGAGAGGCGAGGCCGAAGAATCAGAGTGGGGGACTCAATGCGCTGGAATGGACCACTCACCCTGCGATGCTTCAGAGTACCCAGTGGTACCCGCCTTTCATGGATAAACCATCTCAGAACTGCCTTCGCTTAATCGCGGCAGGACAGGCTTTTTAATGCCGGCACTTACATGTTTTTATCTAAAAACAGTTCGCATTATTGCTCACGGTTTGCGCCATACATAAGCTTGAAAGAAGGATAAAAAAAATAGATAACGAAACTAGGCGGCTTTTCTTGCCGGCATATGGTGTTGTCGTTTTTTCTCGTGAAGGAGTAAGTATTATGGCTAAAAGAATGGCGTACGGACTGATCGGGATGATACTGATTGTGACTTTATTCATGGCTTCGGTTTCCATTCAGGCAGGAGGCTATCCTTCAACCGTGCCGGATGAGGCTCCAATAGTTTTACAGCAGAGTGAAGGCTCTGATCAGGGTTCCGCTGACGGAGATGCTTCTGAATCAAGCCCGCCGGAGGAAGATGACCCGGACCGGGATACGGATAAACAGGATGAAGGAAAATCGGATAGTCCCGATAGCGGGTCCGCTGATCGAGAAGGCAGTCAGGATGAAGAAGGGAATTCTGGGCAGGAGACCGATTCCCCGTCAACTGGACCGCCGGAGACGGATGGACCGCCGGAGACGGATGAACCTCCGTCAACGACCGGGTCCGCAGAGAGTGATCAACCGGTTCCGGATAAAGATGAGACCCCGCGCTCCGGACCGACGGACGATCTTTCCTCGTCGCCGCCATCTGTAAACGCCCCCGATACGCCGGAGTCGACCCCCGAAGAAACATCCGGCGCCACTCCCGTCGGTCCGGACTCTGCCCCTGACTCACCCGGGGCATCACCCCCGCCGCCCGATACGTCCGCTCCGCCATCTCCCCCACCTGATCCGACCGGTTCTCCTACACTCCCACCCGCAACACCCGCAGCTTCACCGTCACTGATGCCTTCTGAATCGCCGGATATTACCCCGGGCTCCTCCCCTTCACCGGCGCCCACTCTAATGCCGTCAATATCACCATCACCGTCAGTACGTCCTCCGGAGATAGCTACCCGCGAGGCTAACAGGATTGGACCCACCCGGGCCGATATAAGAGGTGAAATGCTCGATCGTGGAGGCTCCATAACCTGCACGGTATTCTTTGAATGGGGAGAAACGTCGTCATACGGAAACACCACCGAACCCTTTACGATGGACCATGAGGGATACTGTCGAGCGCAGCTCGAACGGCTTACACCAGGGGTTACCTATCACTACCGGGTGGTGGCGATAGGAGACGGCGGTGTCAGGGGCGAGGGCCAGGACATGACTTTTGCCACTGTTCTGGAGGAACTGGCAGTCGAGACATTGGAAGCGGAAGCATTCCATACCTTTGCCGACGTTAGGGGCCGCTTAACCGGCTTCGGCGGCGCTCCCAGCGTCCAGGTCTATTTTGAATATGGAGAGACTGCGGCCTACGGCCTCTCCACCTCTCCGGAAACCCTGTATGCCACCGGAAGTTTTGGCGCCGGCCTGGGTGGTTTGAAAGAGCACACTACCTATCATTACCGGGCTGTGGCAAAAGGAGATAAAACGGTTTATGGCGAGGATAAAACCTTTGTCCCCTTCGCTGTCAGGACCGGGGAAGCAACCGATATTACCGCCACGGGGGCTACCCTGAACGGGTTCCTGGTTGACGGGAATTTCCTGTACGAGCCTCCGGTCTGGTTCGAATGGGGCCTGGATACGAATTATGGAAATCGTACGCCGCCGATTATCGAGTTCCCCAGGGATTTCCAGCACCGGCTTGAAGGTCTGGCTCCCGGCACGACCTACCATTACCGGGCTGCAAGTGATTTGTTCGGGGATATGAGTTACGGTCTGGATATGCAATTCACTACCTCTCCGGATGAATCCACGCCAACGCCAACCATTACTCCAACGCCCACCCCCACCACGAAGCCTTCCCCAACCCCTACACCTAAGCCCACACCCTCACCATCCATTACACCCAAACCTACACCCAAGCCTACTCAAACTCCAAAACCGACTCCTTCCCCAACACCCACAGTCCGGGATCCGGATCTGATCTGGGAGAAAAAGTTCGGCACAGACCAGAGAGAAGGTGGACAGTGTATTATTCAATCCTCTGATGGCCGCTATGTTGTGTCCGGCACCGCTTATCCCGGAGATGGCGGTGAATATTCTGCATGGCTGATTAAGATTAATAAAGACGGGGAGCCTGTTTGGGAAAAGGTATTCCAGGGCGGCCCCGGATTGTGCACGATAGAGACGGCCGGCGGATATATCGTTGGCGGAGGTTGTTATGTGGATGATGGAGATCTGCATCAGACCTGGCTGGTCAAGGTCGGAGAAAACGGTGATAAGCAGTGGAGCCGGATAATCAAGGCTACTGAGGATGATCTGTGCGTTTCAATTGTGCAGACTGAAGGCGGCGGCTATCTCCTGGGCGGGACATACGGTCAGGAGTTCGCGGAAGGAGGCGATATTTTATTAATCAGGACCAATGAGAGAGGCAGCGTTCAGTGGAAGAAGACTTTCGGGAGAAAAGAGAACCCGGAGAGTGGCCATGCCCTTATTCATTCTGACGATGATGGATATATAGTTTGCGGGCAGGGGTATTCTGATGAAAAGGGCGGCGGCGCCTGGCTGATCAAGGTCGACAGACGGGGAAGGCAGGTGTGGGAGATGTTCCTGCCTGAGGGCGGTGGCCGGAGCATCGCCCGTGCCGGCGGAGAAGGGTACATAGTGGCCGGGGGCGAGATGTTGATCAGGGTTGATAAGGACGGCCGTGTACAATGGCGGCAGCAATTCGAAGGTAAGTATTTCCAATCGGTGATCAATACTGCCGACGGCGGATATGCTGCTGCTGGCATTGACAACTCAACCGGGAAGGGCCTGCTGATTAAGACAGACAGCCGGGGTAGATTGCAGTGGGAGAAGAATTTTGAATCCAGTTGCGTGTCCGTACTCCAGGCGGATGACGGGTCTTTTATCATTACCGGCAGTAAGCACGGCGACATCTGGGTGGCCAAACTAAAGGCTAAGGTGGATAACAGCCCCTCCGTAACACCTCGGACCGAGACACCCCGGATTACTACCCCCAGGTCCCCAGCCCCCAGACCTCGTTCAACGTCCCCACCCCGGACTTCCCAGTCCCCGACACCGCCCGACTATTATGTGCCCAACACCATCATCAACATCGACAATTTTATCTATAATACCAGGGTCGAGGTCAACGTCGAGAACTTCATTCAGAAGAAAGTAGAGCTGCGGACAAGGGATGAGAAAGCCAAACTGGATATAGCCGCGCAAACAAAGGTTAAGGATTCCGGCGGCCGGGTGCCGCAAGCTTTCACGGTCAACATTTTAATGTTGGAGGCAGGGACTGTAACTGACAGGCGGGTTATCCAGGCTTATGAGTTCGGCCCGCCGGATACGACATTTGACCCGCCGATCTCGTTTTCCGTGCAATATGATATCATGGCGGTCCCTCAGGGGGTCAGGGAAACAGACCTGAAAATATACTTCTGGGATGGAACGACCTGGACAGAACAGGCCAGCCGGGTAGACACCTTAACCAGGACGGTCTCCGCCCTGATATCCCGTTTTGGCAAATATGCGCTGATGGCGCCGCTGCCGGTAGCCCCGTCTGCCAAATTCAGCTATTCAGGGCTTTCCATCACACCCGCAGAGGTCAAGCCGGGCCAGGAGGTCACCATCCGGATAGAGGTGACCAATACCGGAGATGCCCGTGGGAATTGCCCGGTTATCTTAAAAATCAACAACAATGATGTAGAAGTCCGTGAGGTTCCCCTTGACCCGGGTGGAATAGAGACAGTTACGCTGGGAATGACGCAGAGCGTTCCCGGAACGTACACGGTCGATGTCAACGGGAATACCGGGCAGTTCATCGTCCTTGAACCTCCTTCAGCCAGTCCGCTGCCTGGTTTCGATGTTCCGGCAGGACCGCCGGACCAGGTGGAGGCGCCGCTTGCCGCGTCTGCTCTGCCGTCTCCATCATCAAAGACCTCGGCTGGTCTGTTCAGTCTGCCATTTTCCTGGATGTTGGCCGGTCTGGCATTGATCATTGTCGCTGGAATCGGGTCGGTGATATTCCTCAACAGAAGGCGAAAAAAAGAATAAAAAGCTGGCGCCCAGGAATTCCGCCCGGCCGGTAAATATAATTGCTTAGTATCTGAGGAATTATCCGGTCGTACCTGGTAAAAAATGTGGGAAAAAAATAAGTGCGTTAGCTGTAAAAATGGTTGGTATCCGGAATTAGAATGTTGAAGAGGGACACGGAAAAAATTAAGTTGAGGAGGGATAACTGTGTTAGACAATAATACTTACAATCTGTTTGCGCAAATAAGTGAAGAGAGCAAGAGCCTCTGGCGGATACGTAATACCTACATAAAGGAAGCCAGTGCCTGTGAGAACTGCCGGGCATTCTGGGAGAAATTGGCCCAGGACAAGGAACGGCACATCCAGGATCTGGAGAAACTGATTATGACGCATATGCAGGAGCGTACCGAGGCCACCGCAGGGGTTGGGGGAAAGGCCAGATAGTGCCACCGGAAGAAGTATTGGTGGCGGGCGCCTCATTCAAGTTGGGCTAATATTTTGCGTGCTTCCCGGGCAGCCGCAGCCCGGTGACTGATGCGGTTTTTGACGTCCGTGGGGAGTTCCGCCATCGTTTTCCTCAGCGCAGGAAAATAAAAAACAGGATCGTAGCCAAATCCCCCTGACCCGGAAGGCGTTGAAGTAATGATACCGTCACATTGGCCTGAGCAAAACTCTACTCGCCCGTCAGGCCAGGCGATAGCAATGACGCAGCGGAAGTGGGCAGTGCGTTTTTCTTCCGGTACATCTTTAAGTTTGTTTAAAAGGAATTGCACACGATCGGCATCACTGGCGCCTTCTCCGGCATAACGGGAAGACCGAATTCCGGGTTCCCCGTTCAGGGCATCCACCTCCAGTCCGGAGTCATCAGCCAGGGTTAATAGTCCGCTGGCCCTGGCAAAGGCGGTAGCTTTTAATCGGGCATTCTCTTCATAGGTGCTGCCGGTCTCGGCCACCTCCAGTTTCAAGCCTATCCGGGCAGGGGTAACTATCTCGAATGGTATTCCTTCCAGAAGGCTTTCCAGTTCATGTACTTTGCCCTGGTTATTGGTTGCCAGAAGAAGTTTTGACATTTTTCCCGACATCAGTTCAAACCTCGTATTATTGTACATCATTAGACTACGAATCAGGCATATTGTCAATGCTCCCAGGTCCTTTATTTCACCATCATGCCCGCTTTTACCATCCCTATCATGCTAGAGGCCTGAAATAGTGTCATGCTGGAGGCCTCTCCCTTTCCTCAATCATTAATCATAAATCATCATTCCGTCCCCTTCCCCTCAGAGCAGGCTCTGACCAACTGCCGCAAAGCAGGATAGCCGGTTTGACAAAAACAGCCCCGGTGTTTTCTAATGGAAAGATAGGAACAAGGGGGATATTGACATAGAAGTTATACCGGCTATCGATTTAAGACATGGTCAGTGTGTTCGTCTATACCAGGGCGACTATGAGCAGGAAACTGTGTTCAGCGAAAATCCGCTGGAGGTGGCCTTGCAGTGGCAGTCACTGGGGGCTCCCCGCATCCACCTGGTAGACCTGGACGGCGCTGCTTCCGGGGATGTGGTCAATCTGGATGTTATCACCTCTATCGCCAGCGTGGTGCTGGTGCCGACCCAACTGGGAGGAGGCATCCGCAGTCTGGAAACCATTACCAGGATACTTAAACTGGGAGTGGAGCGCGTCATACTGGGAACGGTGGCAGTAGAGGATACCGCGATGGTTAAAGAAGCCTGCCGGAAGTATGCCGACTATATTATCGTGAGCATTGATGCCCGGGACGGGCAGGTGGCTACTCGCGGCTGGTCAAAAAAGACCCGGTTACAAGCGGTCGAACTGGCCCTGGATATGAGGGCCCTGGGGGTGCGCAGGTTTATTTATACGGATATAGCCCGCGATGGTACCTTAACAGGCCCGAATTATCATGCGTTGACCGAACTGGTGGATGCCGTCAACAGGCCGGTGATCGCCGCCGGCGGAGTCTCTTCCATTGAAAACCTGAAGGTCCTGAAGAAGATTGGCGTTGAAGGCGCTATTATTGGCAAAGCGTTATATACCGGGGATATAGATCTGAAAGAAGCCCTGGAAGTAGCAGGATAATGGAGGCACTCGCCCTCCTGATGTGCTCAGGACTCGCATGATATCCCTGATCCAGCGTGTAAGGACCAAACCCGCCCAACCTATCCTCTGTCTACGGGTTGATGTTTTCCAGCTTCCCGCTGCTCAGGTCCAGTCTCCGGTAGTAGCAGTTGCGGGGTTCGCCCTTGCTGTTTTTGGTATGACAGATACCGCCCCGGCGGGGCCGGACTTTATATAGCAGGGAGTTCTGTTCACAGTTTACATAAACTTCAATCAGGTCGAATGTCTCTCCGGAAGTCTTGCCCTTTTCCCACAGTTCGTTGCGTGAAGTGGACCAGAAAACTGCCGTGCGGGTTTTTACCGCCTCTCTCAGTGCCGTCTCATTTGTATAAGCCAGCAGGATAACCTCGCCGGTATCGATATTTTGTACTGCTACAGGGATGATGCCGGGACATTTTTCCGCAGCCCGGGTCAGTTTGGTGAAGTCAAGTTGTAGTTCAGTGCCTTCTTCCAGTGGGTTAGTCATATCAATTGCCTCAATGTCGAATATCCTGGTTCTGTTAAGTCTGAAGCTGGACCGCCACGCTGGGTATTGCCTCCGGCGCCGCCACTCTCTCGGGCTGCTCAACTTCAAGTACTTTCTTTAAAGCCGCCAGGGCTACTTCAAGCTGCTTGTCATCCGGCTGGCGTGTGGTGAGGGACTGGAGCCAGAGGCCGGGGGTCAGCAGCACTTTCATAACCGGATTGTTGCAGTGGCGCGATGTAAAATAAATGAACTCATAACCCAGGGCGGCGATTACAGGCAACAGCAGTATGCGGGAGGTGGCCATGATGGCGATGCTGGGCTTGCCGACCAGTGAAAACACCAGGATAGCAATTACCATCACGGCAAACAGGAAACTGGTGCCGCACCGGGGGTTGGCCGTGGTATACTTGCGGGCATATTCCACTTCCAGGGGTTCTCCTGCTTCATAAGTGTTAATCGCTTTATGCTCCGCCCCGTGATAGGCAAATACTCGTTTGATATCTTTCATCATGGAAATTACCCAGAGATAGCCGATAAAAATGGCTACCCTGAGGATGCCTTCAGCAAGGTTGAAAAGGAAAGGGGACTGGATCTGGTCCCTGAGCAGATTGGTGAGGAAAAGCGGGAGCATAAAAAAGACCCCGATAGCGAAGGCCAGAGCGAACGCAATAATGCCGAAAGTGGTCCAACCGGAAAGTTTCGTCTCCTCTTCTTCCAGTGCCACATTGGCGGAGAACATCAGAGTCTGAATGCCGAGCACCATGGACTCGATCAGAGCAATGACGCCTCTTACCAGCGGAGTCTTCCGCCATTTACCGGTATAGAGAGATGAGAGGCTTCGGGACTCCGCAGCGATTTCACCGTTTGGGCGGCGTATGGCCGTTACCATAACCTGCTTGCCGCGCATCATCACGCCTTCG
>CAZELW010000032.1:3285-10776 GCA_964513135.1 uncultured Dehalococcoidales bacterium | reverse complement strand
AAGTAAAAAAGTAACCCAAAAAACAGAAAATTGACAGAATAAGGGGAAATGCCGCAAGAAAAGAATAATATGCAATTCCGGCAGCCATGGTAGTGCCGTCATCAGCGCCGAATTCCTGGAACACTCGCTTCAGGAACTTAATTAGGCCAACCTCTGAAAGCTGGTCTCTGAATTGTCTCAGTCTGTCAAAAATAGTCATTTTCCCCGAGCATATTAAACAGGCAATTAGTATTTGGTATCTAATCAAATTATAATCTGATACAGGGACAGAGACACGGATTAACCGGTAACACTTTCGGAAGCCTGGCAGCAGGATAGATGTGAGGTGAGAATCGATGCAGACTTCAGAATGTAAGGATACCTCAACTAAGGGTATCAGCATATCTAAGCGGGACGAAAATGGCGGAGAAATCAACCCTCGACGAATCACAGCCTTGACTGTTATCGGAAACAAAGTAATGAATGGCTCCGGCAAGGAGATAGGGAAGATTGAAGATATTGTCATCGATTTAACCTGTGGTAATGTGTCCTACCTGGTTGTCTCTTCCGGGGGATTTGCCGGCATTGGAGATAAATTCTTCGCTGTACCTCTGGAGGCTTTAACCATGGATTTGAAGAAGAAAACTTTCATGGTTGAAATTGATAAAAACAAATTGCGAAAAGCCCGGGGCTTTGATAAAAATAGCTGGCCTGTGAAAGCTATTTGGCCCCCGGATCACAAATCACAGAGGTGAATCGACAGACCGATTGCCAATCATTCTTAAAGTCATTTCTGGTTTTCACTGATCCATAATCCTGATTTTCCCCCCTCTGCACCCCTAGGACAAAGCCAGTAAAAATTATCACCGCCTGGAATAAGCGTAAATAATTAAAATCACGGTTGCGTGGGTTTCTCCTGCCGGACAGGAATCTATCTTGTGTTTTTTCTCCTGCTTCACCTGACAATAGTTTAGAAAGAGCTGTTATCGGATTCGGATTATAAAAAATATTGCACTAAATCCTGAGATATGTATAATTTATTACCATAGATTTGCTTTTGAAAATTGGTTGGGAAAGGAGAGAAGAATGATTGATAGAGGAATTTTCGACCTCACCGGGAGAGTCGCCCTGGTTACCGGAGGCAGCCGCGGCATCGGCCGGGCGTTTGCCGAAGCTCTTGCTGCATTTGGCGCCAGTGTTGCCATTGCCGCCCGCGATTGGGGGAAGATCGAAGAAACGCTGAGCATTCTGGCCGGGTATAAGGTTGAGACTCTGGGGATATCCGCCGATATGACCAGGGAAGAAGATGTCAGGAGGATGGTTGATGAGACAGTTAAGAAATTCGGCCATATTGATATCCTTTTCAATAATGCCGGCATCGCCAGGCCGCATCGCCCGATACATGAGGAGACTCTCGCTGATTTCGATATCGTTCTTAACACCAACCTCAGAGGACCTTTTATGGTTTTGAAATACGTTCTGCCCGTTATGATAAAGCAAAACAAGGGATCGATTATTAATACATCGTCTACTGCCGGTCTCAGAGCTGAAATTCCGGAAATTGCTCCGATAGCTTACTGTACTGCCAAAGCCGGAATTAATATTATGACCCAGATTGCCGCTATCGAGTATGCCCAGTACAATATCCGGGTTAATTGTATTGCTCCGGGTGTTCATGAATCCGAACTCGGCCATGACAGTCCCGCCATGCGAAACGCCCCATCTGACCCGCAGCAAGCAGCGGCCAGGGAGGAGTGGGTAAAGAAAATCATGGATGATATCCCGATGCATCGCAGGGGCGGAGCTGATGAACTGGCCGGTCTGGCTGTACTCCTGGCTTCGGATGCTTCCAGCTATATCACCGGCCAGGTCTTTGTCCAGGACGGCGGGCGGTCAGTCAAACATTAGTATTTCAACTTAATGGTAAGATTAATAAAGGTCTTCCGCAAATACTGTCTTGAGATGTATACCGCGGACTTACCAGTGTTTGATTGCACCCGGAGAATAATGCCAGATCTGACGAAAATATGGCCAAAACAAGGATTTGTCTGGTATATGTGGCATTAATTATTCATCAAAGCCGCTAATATTAGCTCAGGTTAGTTCTGGTCTGTTTTAATATCATTTGCACAGAGTTAATATCTGCGCTATTATTATATTTAGCAGTCGAATCGTCAGACTGCTAATTTATTGAAAAATGGAATAAAATTAAGTTGAGGAGGATAAATAATGGCAGTAGCACTTCAACCATTGGCTGACCGTTTGGTAGTCAAACCTGTTCAAAAAGAGGAGATGACCAAAGGCGGTATTTATTTGCCTGATACAGCTAAGGAAAAACCTCAGGAGGGCGAGGTGGTCGCAGTTGGCCCTGGCAAAATGACTGACGATGGAAAGCGGATTCCTTTGGAAGTCAAGGTCGGCGATATGGTGATATATTCTAAATATGGCGGTTCTGAAATCAAGCTTGATGATGTGGATCTGATTATCCTGAGAGAAAGCGATATTTTGGCCAAGAAAGCCTAGTTATTAAAATATTAACGGAGGTATATATACAAATATGGCAAAACAAATAATTTTCGGTGAAGAAGCAAGACATGCTTTAAAAAAGGGTATCGATACCCTGGCCGATGCAGTTAAAGTCACTCTGGGTCCCAAAGGCCATGCTGTCGCCCTGGATAAAAAATGGGGTGCTCCCCAGGTAGTGGATGACGGCGTCACAATTGCAAAAGAGATCGAGTTGCCCGATCCTTTTGAAAACATGGGGGCTCAGTTAGTCAAAGAAGCCGCTACCAAGACCAATGACGCTGTCGGCGACGGCACTACTACTTCCACCATTCTGGCCCATGCCCTGGTTACCGGCGGTTTCAAGAATATCGCCGCTGGGGCCGATAACATGGCTTTGAAGAGAGGCATCGAGAAAGCCACTAAAGTTATTATTGAAGAGCTCAAGAAAAATTCCACCGAAGTCAAAGGTAAAGAGCAGATTGCCCAGGTCGGTACCATTACCGCCAAAGACAGTGAAATCGGTAACCTGATAGCCGATGTCATGGAAAAAGTCGGCAAAGACGGTGTTATCACTGTTGAGGAGTCCAAGGGTACTCAATATGAGACCGAATTCGTAGAAGGTATGCAATTTGACCGTGGTTATATCAGCGCTTATTTCGTGACCAATACCGAGAAGATGGAAGCCGTGATCGAAGACCCCTATATCCTCATCACCGATAAGAAGATCTCGGCAATTGCGGACATCTTGCCGGCTTTGGAGAAGATCCTTCAGGTCTCCAAGAACCTGGTAATCGTCGCTGAAGATGTTGATGGCGAAGCTCTGGCTACCCTGGTTGTCAACAAGCTGCGCGGCACCATCAATGTCCTGGCTGTGAAAGCTCCCGGCTTTGGCGATAGAAGAAAAGCCATGCTGGAAGACATGGCCATCCTGACCGGCGGCAAAGTCATCTCCGAAGAGATCGGCCGCAAGCTGGATTCCGTTACGGTAGAAGACCTCGGACGCGCTCGCCGCGTTACTTCCGATAAGGACAACACCACCATCGTCGAAGGCAAAGGTGCTGAGGCCGAAATTCAGGCTCGAATCAAGCAGATCAAAGCTCAGATTGCTGAGACTACCTCCGACTTTGATCGCGAAAAGCTTCAAGAGCGGCAGGCCAAACTGGCTGGCGGCGTGGCGGTTATCAAAGTAGGTGCGGCCACTGAGACCGAGTTGAAGGAGAAGAAACATCGCGTCGAAGACGCCCTCTCGGCTACCAAAGCTGCGGTCGAGGAAGGCATCCTTCCCGGCGGCGGAGTAGGTTTACTCATGGCTCTACCGGCTCTTGATTCCGTGAAGGCCGAAGGTGACGAAGCGACCGGCATCGCGCTGGTGAAGAAAGCTATTGAAGAGCCTATCAGCTACATTGCCGAGAACTCCGGACGCGACGGCGCTGTAGTCGTGGATACTATTAAGAGAAGCCCCAGTGGCTGGGGATATGACGCGGCTGCCAATGATTTCGGCGATATGATCCAGAAAGGCATTATCGATCCTACCAAAGTAGTCAGGACCAGCCTCCAGAATGCTTCCAGTATTGCCACCATGATATTGATTACCGAATCTCTGGTGGCCGATATCCCGGAAAAAGAGAAGGCAGCTCCGGCTATGCCTCCCGGCGCTGGCGGCTACGGCGGCGGTGAATTCTAACCTGTAACAGTTTTTAGTGTCCCTTCATCCCCTTCCCGAAACCCGGGAAGGGGATTTTTGTTGGCACTTTGCCTGTATGTCAAAATACATGAAGATTCTTGTGTGGGGAAGGTAAGTCAGGGCTTCAGATTCTTACGAAAGTACGCACCAACATACCCGGATTTTTATCTTCGAGGGTGACACTGACAAGTGGCATGGACGATTGCTTTGAGAATTATATGGAGAGAGATTGGGGTTTTTGGTACCTGATATTTCGAATATCTGTATTTCGCTATATTTTCAGCAGTTTTTGCAAGGGGGTTGGATCAGAGATAGGTCCGACGACGGCAAGCCTGGCCTTTGAATCGTCAATCAACTCACGGGCAGCTTGCTGCAATTCCTCAGCCGTTATTGAATCAATGATCTTGAGGACCTCATCCACGCGTAAAATATGCTTGAGAAGTATTTCTTGTCCACCCAGCCAGCCGGCCACGTTGCGACTGTCTTCCATCCGCAAAATCAAGCGTCCCTTGGAAATTTCCCGGGCCTTTTCCACTTCGGCTTCCGGAATGTCGTCTTTAAGCTTGTTCAACTGGCCCAGGATGGCGGTCACCGCCCTGTGCAAATTGTCCGGATCGACGCTGGCGGAAATGGTAAACGCACCGCTGTCCAGAAAGTGTTCGACATAACTGCTGATGCTATAAGCCAGTCCCATTTTATCGCGGATTTCGGAGAATAAGCGGCTGCTCATGCCTTCACCAAGGATCACATTGAGAAGGTCCAGTTGGAAGCGTCTGGGATCAGAAAGGGATATCCCCGGTATGGCCAGGTTCAGGTGAGCCTGCTCGGTATCCCTTTTTTCGATCTTCAGCCGCGGCCCTGTCTGTTCCTGAAAAGACAGATATTGAGGGGGCTGTCCCGGGTTGGACCAATTGCCCATCCAGCGATCTACTACTTCCAATATTTCGTCATGCGGAATATTGCCGGTCACAGTGACCAGGGTATTATCCGGCGTGTATTTGGAATTGAGGTAGTTGAGGAGCATAGCCCGGCTGATGCCGGCTACGGATTCGGCTGTACCGGCTATGTCTCTCCCCAGCGGATGCTGGTTCCAGAGAAGCCCGTCAATCAGCATGCCGGCCTGCTGAGATGGAGAGTCCTTGCACATGTGGATTTCTTCGATGATGATCTGGCGCTCTTTTTCAATATCTTCCGGATCGAATCTGGATTTCAGCAACATATCCGCCAGGACCTCGGCAGCCCGTTCAAAATCTTTTCTGGTTACTTTGCACCAGTAAAAGGTTAGCTCCTTATCAGTAGCCCCGTTGAGTACTCCCCCCACCCCTTCTATAGCTTCCGAAATATCCAGAGCGGTAGGACGGTTATAGGTGCCGCGAAAACAGAGGTGTTCTATAAAGTGGGATATGCCGGCTTCCTGGTCGGATTCATAACGGGAGCCCACACCGATAAATATGGCGATACAGACTGCCTGGGTGTGAAGCATCCTGCTGGTTAAAACGCGAAGCCCGTTGGCCAGGGTGGCCTTTTTGTACCTGGGTAAAGTGGTAACCCGATACCTGGATAGATTGGTTTGCTGGTACAAGCTTATTCCTCAACAGAAGTGCCTTATACATCAATTTTATGTTTTCCATGTCGAGGTGTCAAACGACGCTGCTGTAATATAATAAATATATCACGGTGGAAGGGGTGGGGGCGTATGGATGGAGAGAAAGCTCTTCAAACGTATCTAAGGGAAGAAATATTTCCGCAGCTATCTCCGCCTCCTTATGGAAAAATTGAGATTAACCGTCTGGTATCCGATAAACCGGTCTACCTGTTTGCCGAGAAAGACAGACAGCTCCTGGCGGTGGGTAAATCTTTCAAATACGGGGAAATACCGCTTGAGGAAGCCTGGCTGTCAGCCGATAAAGAGTATACCAATCTGAAGCTGGTACGGGAACGTTTCGGTATGGCAGGAGATTCCTGTGAAATAGTTAGCCCGCTCGGTGAAAAAAAAGAGCTGGCAGCTTTACTGGTCACCTGTAAAGCACCGGGGCATTTACTGGAGCACTATATCCAGCGTGCTGTCTATGAGCAAAGGCAGCTCAAGCTGTATCAGAAACTGGGCTATCTGGCCAAATTTTTTGCCACGCTCCACAGCAACAGCCGGACGGAAGTCCGGGTTTCTACGGATATGCCGCGGGAGTATTTGGCCAGAATCTTAAAGTCCCTCCATCACAGATTGCTGGACTATTCTGAGATTAAGGCCATCGAATCCGCCAGCAACCACTGGTGGGACCGGAGCGGGGCCTCAAACCCGGATACAGAGGTGATTGTCCACGGAGATGCTACCCCTACCAACTTTTTCTTTTATCGGGATAAGGTCACTGCTATTGACCTGGAAAGAATGATGTATGCGGACCGCTGCTGGGATCTCGGATTCATTGCCGCTGAACTCAAACACCATTTTTTATGGAGGACCGGGGACAAATGGGCGGCCGAGCCTTTTATAGGCCATTTTCTTTGGGAATATGCCCTTGGCCTGGGGAATACCCGGTTTTTCCAGGCTATCACCCGTAAGCTTCCCCTGTATATGGCCCTGGGACTGATAAGAATGGTCCGCAACCGATGGCTTGGCGAATCCTACCGGAGAATACTGCTTCAAGAGGTCAAATTATGCCTAGAATTCGGGCGGTAGTCTTTGATTGCTACGGCACCCTGGTGGATATCCTCACCAATGAAGGCAAGGACGAGGTGTTCAATGAGCTTTCACGCTATCTCCAGTATTATGGGTTCCATACTAGCGGAAGCGCCTTGAAAGCCCTCTTTTATGTCGAAAAAGAACGCTACCTGAATACGCGGGGGGAATATTATCCGGAATTTGATATAGAAGCGGTTTTCCGGGTGGTCCTGCGCCGGGAAGGACTGAATAATCCTTTTCTGGTAGAGTCCTGCTGTAAGCTCTTCCGTATGTTGAGTCGGGAGCGCTTTCGGTTGTACCCTGATAGCCTGGAGGCCTTAAAGGAAATCAAGAGCCACAGTCTTCCAATGGCCATGCTGTCCAATGCCCAAAATGTCTTTTTTCTAGCTGAAATAGACATGCTGGGGTTGAGGCAGTTTTTCAGTTATTATATCGTTTCCAGCACCTGGGGGTTCCGAAAGCCGGATCCACGGCTGTTCTCGGTGGCATGTACTTTGTTCAAAGTGCAGCCTGAAGAAGCCATCTATATCGGCGATGATGCCGAGGTGGATGTCAGGGGAGCGCAGTCAATCGGTATGCAGACAGCTCTGATTGATCGGAGACAGGACCAGAAAGACCGGGGTCCCAAACCGGACTACTATAC
>CAZELW010000032.1:0-3275 GCA_964513135.1 uncultured Dehalococcoidales bacterium | reverse complement strand
GGAATATTTGGGAATGGTTGGGAGAAAGCATCTGAATCAGCCGAATACAGCCTGGGCCATCAACATAATCAGTCCTATTGTACAGGCTATCAGCAGCGCCATTTTCAGGTAACCCCAGACGAAGTCCAGGCGGACAATCCGGCAGCGCTCGGGGTAAAGATGTCCGATTGCCCGGTAGCCTCTAATGATATTCATACCATAGCAGACCCCGGGAATGCGGACTATTCCGGTATGAAGGTGGTTGAAAGCTTCCTGTTTTAATTCTTTTGTAGTGAAGATAACTGTTACGATAAACCAGAGTATTCCCTGCTTAACCAGGTTAATCAGCTCATCGAGCATAAAATCATACATGGTCTTCTCCTCGGCTTCAGGATCTGAGGATGTTCCCCGGTAATACAGCATGTAAAGTGTATAAATAGCGTATTTATATTGTAGTTATTGCTTAGAGCTATCATACAACACTATTAAAAAGAGGGCAAGCAGCCGGAGGGTATGTATAATCGGTGAGTCTGTCCGGACAGTTGAAGTAAGTCCCATACGACAAGGCTTGTGGTAAAGCTTATTGACAAACAATGAATTCAGGTGTTGAATAGGGATTATAATGTCTCAAGAGAAAGCCGCCGGCTCCACATCACGGAAAGAGCAAGATATAAAAACCCTGGTACTGGTAACAGCCTCGCTGGCTGTATTCATAACCTCCTTTATGGTTACTTCCATTAATGTTGCCCTGCCCAGCATTGGACGGGAATTCGGGGCCAGCGCCATTCAATTGAACTGGCTGGTAACAGCATACGTGTTGACGGTAGCCGCCTTATCTCTGCCGTTTGGCAGACTGGCCGACATCATCGGGGTAAAGAAAATCATTGTTATCGGCGTGGTCCTTTATGCAATCAGTTCAACCATCGCCGTATTTGCCGGTTCGACGGTCATGTTGATCGCCTGCCGGGCGGTCCAGGGTACCAGTGCAGCCATGATCATGGTTAATGTCCTGTCCATGTTAACCCTGGTTTACCCGGCTCAAGAACGAGGACGGGCGCTCGGTATTAATGTGGCTTCGGTCTACATAGGGTCATCCATGGGACCTTTCCTGGGAGGACTGCTAACAGAAAACCTGGGGTGGAGAAGTATTTTTCTGTTGACCATCCCGGTCTGTCTTACGATTATCCTGATTATGCTCTGGAAGGTCAGGATGGAATGGCGTGAATGTAAAGGTCAGAAATTTGACTACACCGGATCTTTGATTTTTATTCTGGCGCTGGTTGTCCTGATGTACGGGTCATCACTGATACCTGAAATTTCCGGGGCGATACTGATTGCGGCCGGAACAGGCGGGCTGTTGTTCTTTTTGAAATGGGAAAGCAGGGCGAAAAGTCCCTTGCTGGATGTTAACGTCCTGCGGAGTAACCGGGCTTTTATTTTTTCCAGCCTGGCGTTCATGATTAACTACGCCACCGTATTCGCCGTGGCGTTTCTCCTCAGTTTGTACCTGCAATATATAAAAGGCCTGTCTGCGGACCAGGCGGGACTGATTCTGATTGCTCACCCGGTAATACAGGCTTTGCTCTCACCCTGGGCAGGCCGGCTCTCCGATAAAATAGAACCCCGCTTTGTAGCTTCCATCGGTATGGCCCTGACATCGATGGGACTTCTTGTTTTTGTTTTTACAGGCAGTGGGACTCCGTTATGGCAGGTGTTAATGGGACTGATAATCGTGGGGGTCGGATTCGCCATGTTTTTATCTCCCAATTCCAACGCCCTGATGAGTTCGGTGCAGCCCCGGTATTATGGAACAGCCTCAGCCACCATGAGCACCATGATATCCCTGGGCCAGATGCTCAGTATGGGTATTACCATGGTGGTGATGACCCTGGTCATCGGAGATACCGCTATCACTCCGGAATACTATCCGGCTTTTAATACCAGCGCCAGGATAGCTTTTGGGATTTTCACATTACTATGTATTGGGGGCGTTTTCATTTCCGTATTCAGAGGTAAGTCTCAGGAAAAGCTCTCTCAAGGCGGAGATAAATAATGGTTCTTTGCTTATGGTTTAAGCATGGCTCAGCGGGATTTTACTTGACATGATATGAAGTCCTTGATACACTTTTAAAGGGCTGCAACCGTAGCCCTTCAATTATGCTTAAGGCCCCATGGTGTAGCGGTCTAACATGCCACCCTGTCACGGTGGAGATCGGGGGTTCAAATCCCCCTGGGGTCGCTTCTGCGAAGCATTGTTCAGGGTCCCTGCATACTGCCGCCGGATTTGACTGATTTAACCCTGAGGTCTATTTTCCCCGGACATAACTTTGCTGCTCTGCAAAATATCCGTTTAATAAGCAAAATTGATTATAAGGGGGTGCAGAATGAATTTTGCTGATTGTATCAGGTTTGCCAACGAAAACCGGAGCTGCTTTATTGCCACTTTGGAAGGAGACCAGCCTAGAGTCAGACCGATCGGGTTATGGTATGCTGATGAAACAGGGTTCTATATCCAGACCCAGTCTGTAAAGGCCTTTGCCAAACAAATGAGCCAGAATCCCAATATCGAGATCTGTTTCTATGACCCCAAAGCTGCTCTGTCCGCAGTTAGAATGCTCAGGGTAAGCGGAAAAGTCAGACCGGTAACTGATCTGGCGATGCGTGAGAAATGCATT
Organism: uncultured Dehalococcoidales bacterium; assembly: GCA_964513135.1. Lineage (GTDB taxonomy): Bacteria > Chloroflexota > Dehalococcoidia > Dehalococcoidales > UBA3254 > CAZELW01. Next base: position 621 of record CAZELW010000032.1, on the reverse strand, counting down.
AACGAGAGGGGTTTTCTTAAAGATTTGGGAATATGCAAGCCTGAAGACCCGATGTTGGCAATTTTCCATCTTTATACCGGTGAAGCCTATTTTTGGAGCGGCGCCGACAGCATGAAAGAAGCCAGTATCCCCAGAATCAAGTTCTAAATTTGGAGTCATGGTGAGCCGGAGGATTTAAAAAGGGTCCCGGATAGGTCTTATCGGTAACAGGTGTGCTCGATACAGGGCAGTCGTACCTGTTATTGTCGCAGCCGGCGGGGCGCCCGGAGGCATCACGGTAAGCAGGCAGGCTGCCGCCGCCGGCGGCACAAAAGAACTGTGGTCGCTGTTGACCAGTTCTGCCGTTACCAGGTGTAATCCCGGCTGCACTCCGGTCCAGGTATACGTTGTTTCTGTGGCATCGTTGTATGCGGCTTCTTCCGTTACTGTCGGCATACCGGGAAATACTGGAGGGACCGTGTCCAGGAAATAATGGAAATGGCCTTCTCCTGAAAAGGAGGGTTGTCCGGGCTCCTCCGCTAAACTGAAATTGGCTGGCTGTATTGAAACGGTAATGTCAAATGCTCCGGGAGGCTCTTCACCCGGACTGGCGGGTGTGGCAGCCGGAGATGGCAGTGCCGT
>CAZELW010000031.1:607-10793 GCA_964513135.1 uncultured Dehalococcoidales bacterium | reverse complement strand
GCGAAATAGTCGATCTCGCTGGGACAGACCTTGCACATCTGGCTGTTTGGCCAGCCGTCACAGCGTTGGGTTTTCACCCCATTCTCGAGATACAGGCAGTCATGGTATCCTCTGGCTTGTAACTCCTGGCAGAGCCCTTCCAATTTGGCTTTGGCCTGATAAAACTCCAACGATAGCTTGGCAAAATCGGCATCCGAAGGGTTGCGGATAATCTGAGGCCAGGCTTTAATTAACTTGAGATTGCCATTCCTGACGCGCGTTAAGAGCGCCATATTCTCCGCCGTCTTCTCAAACGTTACCAGTTTCTCTTGAGGCTGTGCTGGCTCTCCTGCTTCCCCTACCTGGGCTTCAGAAGGTACCGCGAACGGTCCTGGATCCACCTTGAGGTTAGGGGCTCCGGCAGAGGGCGACTGGCCTGGATCATCCGGTAGAACGTGAGGTTCAGGATTCGGATCGGGATGGCAGATTCCACAGTTCCAGCTCTGAGCTTTCTCATTCCACCACCATTTCTGGCTGCCGCAGCAATAGCATTTACCGTTGGGTTTAGGCTTATTAGCCATCTTGTTCTCCACCTAAATCAATACATCTCCCAGGGTTAGCCGGGGATCGACTTCTTGAATGGCTGCCTGCCACCAGGCCGGCAAGACTTCTCCCATCCGGGACCGTAAACGGGCAAATTGGGCATCGTAAATGTAGGTATCGCAGCGCTGGCGCGGAGACCGCACCGAACGGCCGGTCATCTGGACCAGTGTTTGACAGGCTTTCAGGGCATACCAGGTCCAGCCACCGGGTAAGTCTACTTTGGCTTTGATCTGAGGATCGCCGAGAGAAAGATAGGGCATTTTGCAAATCATCACTGCTCCGCAGTTATCCGCCTCGGGCAGGTCCACGCCCCGGTCAAAAGAAGGCGATAACATTACCAGGGGTCTCCGGCTGGCCTTAAAAGACTCCAGGGCTTCCTCCCGGTCACCGGATTCATGAGTCATCAGGCGCTCCTGGCACACCAGGTGATTCCGGAGGTAATCCCGGAGCTGGTAACTCACCGTATGAATCAGGACTTTTTGCGTGGGATATTTGCGCAGGTCATCATCAATGGCCTCTCGCAATAGCGGCAACTGGTCCGTAAGAGTCTTTTTCGATAAATTCACGGCCGGTTTGTAGTAAATCGGGCGGTTCTCCACCGGAAAAGGTGACTCCAGGCGGAGATAATCACATTCCTCAATGCCTAGTTCCCGGCAGGTGATCTCAGCGGAGAAAATCGTCCCGCTCATCCCGACCTTGTACTCGGCATGGTCCCACAAGTATCGGTTGGCATACTTGCCGACGTTCACCGGCTTGAAAATAAATTCATAGCCCTTGTTGGAGTGGTCCTCGTAATAAAAGATCCAGTTGTCGCTAACTTCCCCTGCCAGAAAAGAGAGTTTATCAATCAGCTTCTGCATGGCTTTTTTGGTCTTGTTTTCCTGGATTTCCGTTTTTCCCCAGTCCTGGAAACCGCATTGGCGCAGCCGGGAATCGACATACGAGACTTGCTGCTCCAGCTGACGGACCGCCCGGGGTATCCAGTTCAACCAGGATTCCTTGAGTTGCGGATTTTCCGGAAGCGGTAAGGCATAATACTCCAGCTGACGGCTGGTAATCTTAAACTCAATATAGCTCATCAGGGCGTTATCCAGGCTGTCCACCTCATCGGCAATCAGGATCTCGGCGCCGCTGAAAACGGACTGAAAGCCGTTGACTTCGTTTAAATAATAGGCGTTATTTAAAACTACCAGGGGAGATACTTTGGCCAATTCTTTCTGCTGGTAATAGGGACAGGCGCTGAAATACCGGCATTCCCGGGGCTTGCCGGCCTGACAATCTTCGGCGGTGATCTCAGGAAAAGCTTCTTCCCGGAACAAGCAGGGATAGTTAGCTTTGCCTTTGAGAATTACCACCAGGTCGCCAAAATCGCGGGCAATTTGTTGTTGCAATTGCTTGGTCCCGCAGAGATAGACCGCCCGCTTATTCAGGAGGCGCTGCACTCCGATCCCTACCAAACTATTATGAGTAACAGTGAAGTCTCCTAAAAGAAACAGTCCGTCGCCTTCCAGTTCGAAGCCATAATAATTACCATTTCCCAAAGGCTCGATATCAAATCCGGAAACCAAAACATCTTTCTTCTGCCTTCTTGGAAAGGCCTGCCTTTTAATTCGCAAACAAGGAATGATATCGATATTACCGGAAATAATTGTTCGGAAATATTTGATTCCATTAATTATCTTCGGAGATATAGATGCCCAAAAGCCCGATGAACGAGCTATGAAGGCGATATCCGCGGCCATTTGAGGATGGATATTAATTATCTCGTAACAGCCATAGCCGTAGTAACCATCAGTATCTATAAGACCGGCTAAAATTTGCAACCTGATTTCCCGGGAATTGATTTTATAGTCCTGAGGGACGTGATCTCTATCCCAAACCCCGTATTCTTTTAACCAATTAACTGGCGGATTCTTATTAGCTCTCCCTCCCTGATAACCGGTTGTTAGGTTAACCTTCCAACATCCTGGTTCAAGACCTCCGCTTGGTTTTAAGCCTAAGGAACAAGCATAAGCTTCAACCCAATCGACAGATTCCAAACTCGAAGTGGTTATCTGGGTGGAACGTTTTGTGCCATCTCCCAGCCATAACCCCAGGAAATAAGGGGACATTTTAACTTCTTTTAATGGGAAATCTATTGAAACGCGATATAGCTTAGTTGATTGGCGAAACCATTTGGACTTATTCAGATATTCATTAACGCTAAGATTTAATATTTGCCCGTCTCTTAATCCTCCCCTAAAGTCACCTTTAGATTGTATGCGAGGCTTGTAGATGCCATTGGTAACTTTAAGGGAAAGAACATGATCCTCATTTACAACAAATGGCTCTCCCTTTTTGGGTATTATTTTATACAGGCGACCGTAGCCTTGATTGGTCTTCAAAACCATTCTGGGCTGACTATCAGGCCCCATAAGCATTTCCCCAACCCCAATGTTTTGAACTGCTTTAATGCTCCCATCGGCCATTAGAATCGGGGTGCCAAATCCTAGACATTTACCGATCCCCACGGGAGCATCCAGTAGAAAGTGGGGTTTATCCGAACCGGTAATCGCTCCAACAGCGGTCCATTGATCTTCTCTCCAAGTTTTAAACTTTTCCGGTAATTTAAGTTCCGGATCAATCTTAACTGGCATTGGTTATCTCCAAATTTATTTTTAGTGAGTGAGTGTGAGTTGATTTTCCTTCCCTTATATATTTCTTTTTTCCCCTTTTCTCACGCGTTAGGGGAGAAATGTTAACTCATACTCACTCACTTTCGACAGTGAGTTTGTTTTAAATATCCAAATCTATAAGTGAGTTTGGTGAGTTGGTTTCTCCTTTGGAAGAAGATGGAGGAGGGGCGAAATCTCCCTCTCGAAAAAGTGAGTGTTGTGAGTTTTCTTCCCCTTGGTTGCCATCAGTCACCTGCCAGGTTAAAGCTCGCTGTTCGGCTTTACCTTTCTTGATAGTTAGTCCGTTGACATAGCGGACGCCAGCCCTTTTGGCTAATCCTTTACCCAGTTTCCGGGTGAAATTGCGATCGATCCTGACCTTCGCGGCTCCACCCTCGCTGATGGTTTTTTCAATTGCTCCAGCAAACTCCTGAGGGAGGCTGTCTTCCAGTTTCTTATTCCCGCTAATCAGGTTAGTGAGCTCCGCTACGGTATAAAACTTTTCTCCCAGTTCCTCATGCCAGGTACAGATGAAAACCTCCCACTGAGGAGTGTCCTCATCAATCGATTCGTACATTGACTCGAGATTACTTAGGAAATCAGGGATGCCGGCGTAATACAGGATTGAGCCCATCACGTCGCACCACTTTTCAAAACTGCCAATAACCGGGATTTTTTCCGGATGCGGCTTTTGGGCGTTTAACCAGGCTTTAGCCAGGGTTAGAATCGCCACTAATATTTCGCCGCGGTGCTCGCTCACCCATTCCACTAAATGGGGGTGCTTGAATCCGTTGCGTTGCCAGGGGCGGGCATTTTTGGCATCGATTTTGACCCAGTAGCAACGCCGCGGCAGGTCTCCTCCCAGATGAATATTGTTGCCGGTCCCGATCCAGCTCACCCGGTGGGGAATAATGATCATTTCCGAACGGCCCAAAATCCGGTCCTGCCAGTAATTGGAGGTAAGGACCGAAGCCAGGGAAGCTGAGGATAAGCGGCCTTCAATGTTATCGATGGTGACCACATTCCGGCCCAGGATTAAGAGAGATGTAATTTCCTTGCGCCAGTCTTCATCATCTGAAGAAGGTGCCGTTAACACGGCGGCGGTCCGCCCGGTAGCGATTAGGGAGGTAATATCCGATAACAGGCTTTTTCCGGTGCCGGGCTGGGGAGCATCAAAAAGCACCAGGGGCACCGGCCCATTGATTAAAGGGCGTAGTATCGGCGTCATTATGGCGGCGAGAGAATTGGCGCGGGAAGCATTGTCCTGAAACGGGAAATCAAAAATGACTTCCAGCAGTAGATCTTTAGCCTTTTGAATTTCGGTTAAAGTGGGACTCTCAGGCACTGCGGGTATGTGTAGATTTTTCGCCGGAATATAATAAAGTTCGGTTTTAGCATCGTAGCCCGGCTCGGAGATGATGGTCCCATCTTCCCGAATAATGGGGCATTCGGTAATGCTGGCGAGGGCAGGAAAAGGCCATTTTCCCAGTGATAAGATATCCCGGACGACATCCGTAGGCGGCTTATCCGGCACCGGACCATTTTTGGTTTTTCTCACAAAGTTGGCACAGCGGTCCAACCTCCCGCTCAGAGAATCCACATTCAGAGCTTCAATGATCGGTAAACCGTGTTCATCTTGTGCCAGTCTCACCAATTGTCCGGAACGGATAAATACTACCGGTGGATCGTTGGCTTTTTGTAAGGCTTCGATGCCCGCCGCGCTGATATCCCGGCGATATTGAAAAGAAGTATCGATCACCGGCTTATCATCTGGAGGCTCTACTGCTGAATGGATCTCCTTTGCAGGCGCCCATTCCGGCAAATTCTTCACCAGGGACTGAAGTTGTTCTTTGGTGCCTTTGATCTTTTCGACCCAGTCGGTCGTGTCTTTTATACCTTCACCGGAAAGGGTGAGCCAGCGGATTGATTTAGCTTTACCCTGAAGATAGTGGCAGACCTGTTCGGCATGTTTTCTCCCGGGATCATCATTATCCGGGATAATAACAACTTTGGCGCCTTGCAGGGACTGCGAATACTCCTCATGCCACTTGCCGGCTCCCATCGGATTACAGGTGGCTACACAGCCTAAAGCGCGGAGAGTTTCGACATCTTTCTCTCCTTCGACGATAAAGACCCCCCGGTCTTGCTGGATGGCTGCCAGCACTTCCGGAAGACGGTACAGAACTAACCGGACGGCCAGCTTTTTAGTTTGCGGATCTCTCAAGGACCAGATCCAGCCGCCCTGGCCGTCCGGTCTTCTTTGCACAAAAGCTTTAGGCTTGTAGCGCACCACCTGAAACAACAGGTTTTCGCTCTCATCGGTATAGTCGTAGGTTTTTTCGATTTCCCTGGCCGTTGTAACCGAACGGCTGGAATTTTCGATGAATAAATCTTTGGTAGTTAACCCCACGGAGGCCGCAATCTGTTCGGCCGTGCAATTGGCAAAACATTTCACCAAAATCTTACCCTGGTCCTCGCAGACCGAGAGGCTCCAGTTTTCCCGGCGTTCGCCGTCATCATGGGCCCGGCAGCGGACCTTGTACCGCCCGCTGCTCGTTTTCTCATAGTCGCCAAAAAGGGATAAGAATTCCGTCAGGGTTTTGAAGGGCATCGCGGCAGCTCCCTTGAAAATCTTTTCAGATATCCAGTTCTATCCTGCTAGGTGTGGATTTAGCCGTTTGGGTCACCGGGGTTTTCGGAGTGATCACATTGATTTTGGGAGCTTTCACCGACTCGGCTTTCGGGGGAACAATTACTGCTGCTTCGACCGGTTTGTCTGCTTCCGGGCTCTGGTCCTCTTTCTCCAGGATGACATGCTCCGGGATTAAGACGTTACCCTGGCCCAGCATCTGAGCCGAGGTCAGATAGAGCTCCTGCTCAAAGTTCACGTCACTAAAGGAGGTGATCTCACCGAACTTGATCACCCAGGCGCTGCCGGCCCTGGTCTTCTGTTCCTGGCTGAAAGCGGCCACCTTGAAGCGGTGAAAGTCGATAGCGGTTTTTTCTGCGTTCCAGCAGGCTTTATTAAACTTAAAGCGGGAAAGCAGCGCCATGACGGCAGTGGAGCTAGTCCCCGGGGCCCGGAACATGAAGGGTTCCAGATTGGGAAGGAGCAGCCCGATAAACCCAAACTGCTTGGTGCATTTCTCCCGCCGCTCTTTGGCCTGCACCATGGCGGCATTGTCCAGGAGATGCTCGCACTTGCGGCAGTCGTCCCCGTTGACGTTTTCGTAAGAGTTGGCATCCAGGCTGTAACACATCGGGGGTTCATCCCCAATGACATCTCTCCCCCAGTAGACCCGCTGAATGAAAAAGTCCAGGACCACGAACTCAAAACCTTTCGGATAAATCTCGTTGGTCATGGTATTGTAGAACTGGCCCGGCCTGGCACCGGCCGCTTTGGCGGCCTCTCCCCCGGTATTCTGCACCAGCTTGATTTCCGGCCGCAGCATGTCCCCCATGCCAATATTGTCGGCGTTCCTTTTAATCGCAGCGGTCATTAAACTCATCCTCCTTATCGATTTCTTTAATTTTTGGCGCTCTCTTTGATTTCGTCTTCCACTGGTAAGGTAGTTCTCACATCCGAGGCAAAGAAGGTTATTTGCGCTGCCCTCAAACCGAGCACTCCCCTTAGATCGTTAAGTTTAGTTCTCAGCATCTCAATCTTGATGGCGAAATCACCGGCCACAAATTCGGCCATCTTTTGTTTCTGAATGGCCTCAGTCAGTTCTTTATCTTCAGTCCGCTGCTTTTCCAGCCAGGCTTTGGTCTCTTCAACGGTCATCTTTTTGCCTTCGCTATTCTTGGGGACCTGCATCGCCAGTTCATTGAGGCGCTTTTTCACCGCCTGGCAGTCATCCGAACGCCCCGGTAGATGATCCCCTTCCCTGGAGCGGAAGTCCAACTCCTCTCGTAGCGTCTTCTCCAGGGCAGATTCTGTCTCATTAATGCTGTCGATGAGACCTTTGGTATTCAGGGAGATAATCAAATCCCTTTTCTCCAGGATATTCATTGACCGATCCGGCATCTCTTCGCCTCCTTGGTGCTTGGCGGAAAATTGCTTAAGATAGCAGCGGCTTCTCTTTCACAGCGACCCTGCTGCTGGCTGGAGCAATCCCGGCACCAGCCCTTCTCACAGTGAGTAAAATCAACTCCCGCTCGGAATTGATCATGGTAGTTGTACTGGCGGCTACTCGCGGACGCGTTTTGCGGAAACTGACAGGACAGTGTTTTATTGCCCACCTTGCGGACCTCCCGAATTGGGCATTTGGCAGGGAATTTCAACGGCGGTAGTTAGTTTTTGTATTCCTGAGGCACATCTCCGGCAAAACCAGAACCGGCCCGCCGCAGTTTCTAGATAAAGCATTCCATTAGTGGGGTTCAGGTTCCCTTCACAGGTAGTACACTGAGGTAAGGTAAATTCAGAAAATACCAGCGATACGGGAGTAACGACGGACTTCTCCGTATCTCGCACTGGCTTGGCATTGCGAGTATAGGCACCAACATAGCCTCTGACTGTTTTCACTGGCAGGTGGTGTTCCTGGGCCACTATTTCGATGCCGCGGTTTTTGGCTTCCAGGGCAATCGCTTTCTTTTGCTCTACTGACAACTCGGCCACCGTTTCCATCATCGTCTCCTTAGCTTGGTTAGCTCCAGCTTCGCTCATCGTGACATTCTCCTTTTTAGCTAGTTGTCTTCTGATCCGGGCGATCATCTCCGCCCGGTGCTGCTCGTACCATTCCGAATAGGGGGGTTGTTCCATAGCGATGAACCTTTAATCTTTAAGATCATGGATATGAGAATGCTGACCGCCTTTGCTGGCTCCATGGATCTGTCTCTGTTTCGATTCGGGAGTGAAGTGCTTGGGCTTCACACCGCCTTTTTGCCCGCCACGCCGGGCGCCCTGTACCAGGCGCTCCTGGGCATCTAGCGACATCAATTTGGCTGACAGACCGGGCTGACCATTTCCTGCCGCCGGCTGACTTTCGGGTGGCTTAGCGGATATTTTCTGTTGTTTCGCCAGCTCTCTAAGATGGGCCCGGGCTATCCACCGGGCCAGGATCCGTAACCCGTTGTCGTACTCTTTTTGTGCTTCTTCATCTGCCATCTGAGTCACTCTCACTGTCCTCAATAATGAAGATGTCATCAAAGGTTAAAGGCTGGAGAGCCTTCTGTAGCTTCTGCCGGGTTTGGGGAGAGGGATAGCGTTCCCCGCTGATGAGCTGGGAAATGTAGCTGCTGCTGATGCCGGCTTTGATGGCCAACATGTTCTGGGAGAGGTTCCGACGGATAAGCTCCTTCTCTACGGCTGCGGTGTTGACTTTGACCTTGATCGGCATTTTCCACTCCTTTATCCGGACTGCCGGAAAAAATAAAGGCGCTCCGGGTTACTGGAACCCCAAGCGCCTATCGTCTTCGATTCGGCCAGGTTTAAATTTAACTCAGTTTAATATCCTGCATCAGTCTTACCATTACTGGTTTCCCTTCTTTGACCACGATCTCGATTTGTCCCCAACCCAGACGCTGACACGCCTTGAGAAATTCCGGGTTGCGTTTAAAGAGTTCTTCGAGGGAGGCTTCAATGGTTAGCATAGTTGCTATTATATTTTAAGCTTTACTGACTTGTCAAGGATTTTTTTATATATGTCTTAAAAAATGTGCTTGCAAAAATTTGCTGAGGTATGCTACAATGGTAACCAGGTTAGGTGGAGAGGAGGTGATAGGAGAACTATGGAAGATTTTAATTTCGGGCTGTACCTGAAGGAGTTGCGCAAGAGCCGGAACCTGTCTTTGCATGATGTAGAAAAGGCCTGCGGCGTCTCCAATCCCTATTTATCCCAGCTGGAGCGGGGAGACCGGCGACCACCGACGCCCCAAATTTTAAAGAAGCTGGCCCGGGCCTATAAAATCCCGGTCAGGGAGCTTTTCTTGAAGGCCGGCTATTTTGATGAACCGGAGGTGACCGCTACCGAGGAGGAGCGCATTGAGGCCGCCTTCCGGTACGTTCTATCTGACCCGGACTACAAACTGGGCGAGAGAATCCGGGGTGAGGACCATGATATAAAAAGTAAAAAAGACATGGTCATTATTTATGAGACCTTAACCGGTAAGAGAATACTCTCACTATAAACTAGAGATGAAGTTTATGGCCTCTAATTTAAGCCTGGCGGGCTTCTGCCGCCTGGCTCTTAGTGCCAATAATAGCCATTCTGCCGCTGATCCGGCGAGTCTGGGCAAGCTTTTCCGTCAGTATGCCGGGATCGAGCGCACTCCCAGCCTCATGAGAGCAGTGGAACTGGTACGCTCCCTGGGCATTAACATTGGAGAAGTAGACTACCTGAGAAAAGGTGGGGCCAATATGAAAGCCAGGGGAGTCTGGTATATCCATTATTCGGCTCATGACCGGCCCGCCATCCAGAAATTTACCATCTTTCATGAACTGTTTGAGATCCTCCGAAAAAGCTTCGCCGAAATAACTCCGGCTTATCAGTCGCCCCAGGAGCCGGAGATGAATCCAGCCGCCCGGCGCTCTGCCGAACGGTCGGCGGACCGCTTTGCCAGCGCCGTTCTGCTCTCGCCCCAATTCTTAATTAGCCACTTGATTGCCACCGGTTGTGACGTGGTCAAACTGGCGGAGGGACTGGAGCTTTCCCACCAGTGCTTGCTGATTGCCATGGAACAGCATTTAAGGGATATTCCTTTTGTGGGAGCGATCTTTGATTATCAACTCCCTGACGGGCTGAAGGCTCGCCAGAAAACTTACACATATAATACTACCCTGGTAGTGAAGACCCTCTCCGCCCAGCGGCTAAAACCACTCTGCAAGCTGCAGCCGGAGCCGGTTCTCCATGAGAACCCCACCAGTGGCTCCCTGGTCTGCGCCGCCGTGCACGGCGGTTTTCCCGTTTTCTATCACAATCCTGACAATGGTGATGCGGCGGTGCTGGTCC
>CAZELW010000031.1:0-597 GCA_964513135.1 uncultured Dehalococcoidales bacterium | reverse complement strand
CTGGTCCGGACGATTTTCTCCGCATCACGAATACCTTCCCGAATAATCTTGTTAGCCTTACCCAGTGGTAAAAGCGACCGTTTTTATCCCCAGGTTGAGGTAATTCAGGCTATAATGGTGAATAAGCATAGTGCCTGTCCTGCCACCTATAAATGCCGGAGTTCTCTAAAATGTCAGTGGAAAACCTAACCCGGACAAGCCGGAACCAAACATTTTTAAAAAGTTGGAGTAAAAAATATTAGCTTCGAGTTACGCACGAGCTAAAAAATATCTTGCCATTTCCGCGCATAACTTAAGATTTAAGCAACTAAGGAGGTCATCATGAGCAGTGATATAACGAGAAGAAATCATATTAAAAGCACTCTTAAGAATGCGGCTATTTATGCCCGGGTTTCTTCCGATAAACAGGATGTAGATTTATCGATCTCGGCACAACTGCGAGCTCTCCGCGAATATGCGGAACGTAACGGGTATACCCTGGTGCGGGAGTTTGTCGATGAGGCGGAAAGCGGGCGTACCGCTGCCAGGCCCGCTTTCCGGGAAATGATTTCTCTGGCAAAGACCAAGGCTGCTCCCTTCAATGTTATCCTGGTCTGG
>CAZELW010000030.1:0-10832 GCA_964513135.1 uncultured Dehalococcoidales bacterium | reverse complement strand
CTGAGCTTGCGGGCGGCTTTGCCGCCAGTATTCCCACTCAGCAGTTGCCGGAAATCATCGCCGTCGATAACCTGGGCTGAAGCGATTCCGGGAATGTCTGGGAGACGCCTGACCGCACCGGTTGCCAGAATCAGCGCATCCGGCTTGATTCGGTCGATAGTCTCCGGAGTGACCAGTTCACCGTATTTTATCTCTACCTTTAGCCTCCTTAACTGTCCGCTGAGGTATTTTATCAGGGCCTCATTTTCCTGGCGCACGATGGAGGCGAACCTCAACGAGCCTCCCAGGAATATCTCTTTTTCATACAGGGTTACCCGGTGTCCCCTGAGGGCAGCAGTCCGGGCTGCTTCCAGTCCCGCCGGTCCGCCTCCTACCACGACTACCCGTTTCTTTTTCTCCGGAAGCGCTGGAGCAGGTTCATTCTCTTTTCCTACCGAGGCGTTGACGGCGCAACAGACATTACCCCTGACAAAGATCTGGTGGACACAGGAATAGCAATAAATACACTGGCGTATGTCCTCCTCAGGACCTTCTGCAATTTTTTGCGGCAATTCGGGATCGGCCAGCAGTGCCCTTCCCATGGCGATGAAGTCCGCTTCGCCTCTGCGTAAAAGCTGCTCTGCCGTGTCAAGATCGATGCGGCCCACAGCGATCACCGGAATCTTCACCTGCCTTTTGATTCCCTTTGCCAGAGGTATTAAAGACCCCGGTGCGTTTACCAGGGGAGCTTCGGTAAAATGGTATCCGGCCGAGCCGCCATATCCGGTTACGTGGATAGCATCCACCCCGGCTTTTTCTATCATGGCCGCTGTCTCCATGGCTTCTTCCCGGGTGATACCGTCTGCTATCGAAAATTCCTGACCGTCCAGCCGGCACCATAGGGGATACTGAGCCCCTACTGCTTTCCTGACCTCCCGGATTATTTCCAGCAAAAACCGGGCCCGCCCAGCTAAGTTCCCGCCGTATTCATCCATACGTTTGTTAGTGGAGCGGGACAGGAACTGATTGATCAAATAACCGTGACCGGCATGAATTTCTACGCCGTCAATTCCGGCCGCTTTTGCCCTTTTCGCTGCCTCAGCAAATCGCTGAACGATCTGTTCTATCTCCGGAACGGTCAATTCGCGTGTGAGCCCCAGTTCTGCCGGGACAAGAGGGACCACCGAGGCCGAAACTGGTTCATGGCCGCCTGACAGGAACGGGGCAGCAATCCTTCCTCCATGCTGAAGCTGTATTCCTAATCTGGCTCCATGTTTATGGACAGCCTCAGCCAGTTCGCTTAATCCTGGTATGAATTTGTCTTCTGAGATACCTATCTGCCGCGTCATCACTCTTCCGCGGGGATAGTCCACTGCCGCCACACCTGCGATCACCAGCCCTACTCCACCACCGGCCCGTGCTGCATAGTAGGCCTTTAGCCGGTCAGTGACCAGGCCGTCCCGCCCTGCCAGATATGTCCCCATGGGGGCCAGCACTATCCGGTTTTTCAGTTCCATCGACCCTATCCGGCCGGGGCTGAGGAGTGATTTATATTTCATATTCGCGTTACTCATGATTGTTTCTGCCTTGGTAGATATTTAAGTCCTGTTCGGTACAGCGCATTCCCGTCTTGCTCATGAGGAAGATACAAAGCTTCACGCAGTGGCAGACACGCTGGAGTGCTATAGTTTTGCTACCAGTCTGGCCGCGCTGAAAGTTGCCTGGGCAGCATTACCCGGCAGCATGCAGTCTCCGATCGGATATACTTCCGGAACGGTTCCCTTCAATTCACCGACCAGTTTATCGACCGGCTGTACGCCAACAGCCGATACCACGGTATCGGCCGGCACCGGAAATATTTCCCCTCCCCACCCGATCACCACCGAGTTGTCTATCAACTCTATAATATCCGCATTGAGATAAAGGGGAACACGAAGCTGCACCAGCCGCCTCAGCAGGCCTCTGAATGTAATCGGATCATCCGGGCCTTTCCGTCCGCCCAGTCCGCCGCGGCTTACCAGGGCTACCGCTCTGCCCTGTTCTGCCAGCCAGACGGCGATCTCAACGGCCGTCATGCTGCCCCCAATGACTGCGATATTACCGGCAGCTTCACCTTTTCGCTGGATAATTTCATTGGCCGTGACTATATTGCTCCTATCACAGCCCGGCAAGTCCAGACCGGCCGGTAATGCTCCGGTTGCCACTATGGCAACCTGGGGCTTCAGGATTTCGACATCTTCCTTTGTGATTTCTTTATTCAGTGTAACCGGTACCTTCAACCTTTCCAGCGAACGTTTCAAAACATCTATAAAAGAAGCATAGCCCTGCTTCCAGGGCAGCCCGCAGGCTGCTTTCCACTGGCCGCCCAACTCGGACTCTTTTTCAAACAGGGACACTTCATGCCCGCTCAGTTTACACAGTACCGCAGCCTCCATGCCGGCCGGCCCGCCGCCGATAACCATGATTTTTTTCGGTGAAGCGGACAAAACGACATGAGCGGAGGATTCACGGTACAGGAATGGATTGACCGTACAGGACCGCCAGGAAGACTTCAGGCAGTTATTGCAGTAGAGACACCGGAAGACCTCTTCCTCCTTGCCATCCCTCAGTTTTACCGGCAGATCAGGGTCTGCCAGCAGTGGCCGTCCCAGGGCCACGAAATCGGTCTTACCTTCCGCAACCGTCTTTTCAGCCAGATCAGGATCGATTTTGCCGGCCACAATTACCGGAATATTCAACTCTTTTTTTATCCTCTCGGCCACCGGAATTACAATGCCCCCGGGAGTAAGAAAAGAAGGGGCCATCAGGGTCGACCAGTACTCCAGTCCGGAAGAAACACTTATAGCATCGGCGCCGGCTGATTTCAGTATGGCGGCCTGCTGGACTACCTCATCCGGAGTTACTCCACCAGGGACATCATCACAGCCATTGATCCTGACAATTAGAGGAAAGTCCGGCCCTACCCTGGTCCTGATTTGTTCGACTACCCGGCGAGGAAAACCCGCCCTGTTTTCGACACTGCCACCATATTCATCGCTGCGTTTATTTATGGCCGGTGAGAGGAAGGTACTCAGCAGACAGCCGTGACAGGCATGGACTTCCACAGCATCCGCCCCGGCCTCTCTCACGCGAACAGCAGCGTCTGCAAAATCTTTTATATATTGTTCTATATCGCTTACAGTCAGCTCCCGGCAGGATTTGTCTTTCCCTATCCAGCCGGTAATACCTGGGACCTTGATAGTCGTATCGCTGGGAAGGGACTTCATCAATAGCAGCAGCATGCCGGGATGCATAAGCTGGATACACGCCCTGGTGCCCTGTTCATGTATAGTTGTGATTAACCGTTTAATCCCTGTGATATACGAATCGTTGTCTATCCTCAAATTATAAGGTATATAATCATCCGCACTGATCGAAGCAAACTGGGTGATCACCATCCCTACCCCACCCTTCGCCCGGGCTGAATAATAGGCCAACATCGGTCCGGTGACGTTTCCCCTATCGTCTGCCAGGGCGTTGCCCATCGCCGCCATAATGAGGCGGTTGCCAAGTTGGAGCTTGCCTATGCGGCCTGCTTGAAATAAGGACTGATATCGTGAATTTTTTTCTGGTTGTGGTTCGCTCATGTTACCTCTCCCCATCGTTGTCCGGTTTCCGGCAATTAGAATTAATCTTATTATAAAAGGGCTCTTTTTTAAAGAGGCTTGCGATGTGTATCCGCTTATTTACTATGCTCATCAGGTGGTATATTATTTAAGAAGAAACGGAGAGTGATATGAAAGCGGAAATAATCGCCAGCGGAACCGAGCTTCTGCTTGGAGAGATCGCCGACACCAATACCTCCTACATTGCCAGTCAGCTTGCCATACTGGGAATCGACCTCTATTATGCCTCTATCGTCGGCGATAACTACGACAGGTTCACCGAAGTACTTAAAAAGGCCTGCGAGAGATCGGACATTATTATCATTACCGGTGGACTGGGACCTACCAGAGGCGATATTACCAGGGAAGTTATCGCCGGTTTGATGAAAGAGTCTATGGAGATATCCCCGGATCTGAAAAAGAACATTACGGACTTCTTCGCCAGGCTTGGCATGGAAATGCCGGAAAACAATCTGAAGCAAGCCACTCTCATTCCTTCGGCCACAGCCATCCCGAATCCTCTGGGGACTGCTCCAGGCTGGTGGGTAGAAAAAGACGGTAAAATAATAATCTCTTTGCCGGGACCGCCCGGTGAAATGCAGCCGATGTGGAAAAAGGAAATCTTCCCCAGATTGGAAAGCAAAGGCGAAGCGGTGATTGTCTCCCGCACCTTAAAGACCTGGGGATTGTCCGAGGCTAAAATAGATGAGATGGTGCGCCACTATATGTCCTTGCCGAACCCAACCCTGGCTCTCTACGCCAAAGCAGACGGAATACATCTGCGCATCACTGCTAAAGCCGCAAACAGGGAGAAGGCGATCGATCTGATCCAGCAGCGAGAGATTGAACTGAGCTCGATATTAAAAACCAACCTCTGGGGGACCGATAATGATACTCTGGAACAGATCGTGGCCGCGTTGATTCTCCGCCAGGGCCTTTCTTTAGCGACAGCAGAATCATTTACCGGAGGGCTTTTGTCCTGTTCATTCAACGGTGCTTCAGGAATAGAACGGCTTTTCAAGGGAGGGATCATTGTACCCGAAGCAGGGGTCAGAGAGAAGCTGGGAATCAGCCCCGGCACAACGGAGGAAACAGGCATCCGGACAGCTTCGCAAATGGCTGCCTTCGCCAGAAGCAAGTTTGAGGCTGATATCGGCATCGGGATCGACGGCTTTGTTGACCTGAATGAAAGCGCCTCTTCAGGCAAGGCCTTCATTGCCATCAGCTTTAAGCAAAATGAGCATATTATATCTCAGACTTATCCCGGACGCAGCTATGTGCTGGCTAGGAGGGCGGTAATGCAAGCTCTCTTTTATTTAAGACAGATATTGTTGACAGGTTAGTTATTTTGCAAATACTGGCTTATAAGTGTATACTTGTATGAGTCTGGAAAGGGAAGCTATACAATAGCCAGTATAGATAAATAACAACCAAATAGTAATAACAGGAGGTCTTACCAGTTGGATTTTAAGGATATACCGCTCGTCTGCTTTGATTGCAAAACCAATTACGTTTTCAGCGCTGAAGAACAGGAGGCCTTTCACGCCAAAGGCCTGAATCATCCTCCCAAACGCTGCCCGTCCTGCCGCGCAGCCCGCGCTGCCAGAAAGCCCGAGCGCAAGGTGGATAAAGATAAATTTCCTATCTTTATGCCGCAGGCGACACGCCAGCTATTTACCGTTACTTGCAGCGAATGTGGAAAAGAAACCCAGGTACCGTTTGAGCCGCGTGCCGGCCGACCGGTCTATTGCAGCGACTGTTATCATAAAAGCCGAGCGACCAAATAACACCAGCCGTAAGACCCTGAAAAACCAAGCAGATGCCGCGAATATTTCGATGTGAGTGAGCATCTGCTTTTTAATTTTCCTCTGTTCCGCTCTACAAAAGCCCCATTCTTTGTTTGGCTTCATTCAAGGTTTCGCGAGCAATTACCCTGGCTCGTTTAGCGCCATCCGCCAGGACATCTTTGATATAGTCCGGTCTGGATGCCAGTTCAGCTCGTCTCTCCCTGAACGGCTCCAGTGCTTTGCCGATCTCTTTCGCTATTGTCATCTTGCACTCCACACACCCCATCTCGGCGGTAGTACATTTCCTGGCAGTTTCCGCAAGCTGGGAAGGGTTAAAGTACTGGTGGAAGCGGTAGATGTTGCATACCTCCGGGTGTCCCGGGTCTTTGCGGTAAACCCGCGCGGGATCGGTCATCGCCGTTTTAATTCTGGCAACGATTTCTTCTGGGGAGGCTGAAATCTCCAGGTAGTTGTTCATGGACTTGCTCATCTTGTCCTTGCCGTCCAGCCCTATCACCATAGGGAATGACGTCAATTTAGCCACGGGCTCCAGGAAAGTTGGACCTAACAAAGAGTTGAAGCGGCGCACGATTTCCCGGGCCAGCTCCAGATGAGGCAACTGGTCTTCTCCAACCGGCACTACCTCGGCTTTATAAAGGATAATATCAGCGGTCATCAGGACCGGATAACCGACCAGCCCGTAGTTGATATTTTCCGGCTGCTGTTTGGCCTTTTCCTTGAAGGTAGGCACCCGTAAAAGCCAGCTTAAAGGAGTTACCATACTCAACAAAAGGTGAAGTTCAGCGACCTCCGGAACGTGCGATTGAACGAAGACAATGCTGCGCTTCGGGTCAATCCCGGCCGCCAGCCAGTCCAGAGCCATTTCATGAATGTTGTTTTGCAGTTGGCTGATATCGGTCAGGGTGGTCAATGCGTGCAGGTCTACGATGCAGTAAATGCACTCATATTCTTCCTGTAGTTTAACGTAGTTCTGAATAGCTCCCAGATAGTTCCCCAGGTGTTGTTTACCGGTGGGACGGGCCCCTGAAAATACTCGTTTCATCTATTGTTCCCCGATCATTTAAATAATTTTCCAGGTTACAGTTTTTATTTTAGGTTTGACGCGATGGAGCAGAGTTATTTGTTGCCTTTCGCTACATTTTATCCGGCGCCGTGATTCCCATGAGACGGAACGATTTTGCCAGGACTACCTGCGTCGCTTTCACCAGCTTCAGGCGGGCTTTGGTCAATTCCTTACCGTCGGTTATCACCCGGCACTGCTTGTAAAAGCTGTGGAAGACTGTTGCCAGGTCCTGGGCATAATAAGTTAGATGATGTGGTTCCGAAGTCTGCACTATTGTTTCAACTATCTCGGACAAACGCAACATCTTGCGAATTAAGGTCAACTCCGCTTCACTCGTTAATAAAGCCACGTCCCCATCTGAATAATCAATATCTTTCTCATGTGCCAGGCGCAGAATACTGGATATGCGGGCATGGGCATATTGAATATAGTAGACCGGATTGTCCTGCGACTGTTTCTTCGCTAATTCGAGATCAAAGTCCATCTGGCTGTCTGTTGACCGGGACAGGAAAAAAAACCGGCAGGCATCGGCGCCTACCTCTTCAACCACTTCTCGCAGCGTGATAATATCGCCGCTGCGCTTGGAAAGGCGCACAACCTCATTACCACGGCACAGTGTCACCAGTTGATACAGGATGACATCCAGCCTGTCAGGATCGATGCCCAGGGCGCTGAGGACCGCTTTCATCCGTGAAACATGGCCTTGATGGTCTGCTCCCCAGATATTAATCACCCTGTCAAATTTTCTCTGTACGAACTTATCGTAATGATAAGCGATATCAGAGGCGAAATAGGTAGGTGTGCCGTCCCCTCGCACCACCACATTGTCCTTATCGTCACCCATGGCGGTAGAAACAAACCAGATAGCGCCTTCCCTTTCAACCAGATAGTTATTTTTACGGAGCATATCTGTGACTTTGGCATAGAGACCGCTTTGATAAAGGCTCAGTTCGCTGAACCAGACGTCAAATTTTACTCGCAGCATTTCAAGGTCCTGGCGGATTTGCGCCAGCATCTTGTTAAGGCCGATTTGTCCGATCTCTTTGATAGCTTCGTCTTCTGATAATTTCAGGAAATAATCTCCCTTTTCGGCCTCTATCTCCCGGGCCAGGTCTGTTATATAGGTACCCTGATAACCGTCCGGGGGCATTGGAGCATCAATATTCAAGACCTGCTGATAACGGGCGTAAAGTGAACGATAGAAGGTATTGATTTGAGTTCCGGCATCGTTAACATAGTATTCCTGCTCAACACGGTAGCCGGCGGAAGAAAACACACTGGCTAAAACGCTGCCCAGGATAGCTCCGCGGCCATTCCCGACGTGAAGCGGTCCCGTAGGGTTAGCGCTGACAAATTCAATCTGAATGCTGCTGCCTTGGCCGATATTGCTGTCGCCGAATCCCTCTCCCGCCTCCAGTATGTAGTTTACCTGTTCGGTCAGCCAGCTATTTTTCAGGGTAAAATTAATAAAGCCGGGAGAAGCCACAGCGATATCGGCAACATTGGAACCGGTATCCATCAGTTTAACTAGCTCCTGAGCTAACTCCATTGGGTTGCTCCGGGCAGCTCTGGCCAGTTTCAGGGGAAAACTGGAAGCATAATCCCCATGGTCTGGATTTTGCGGCCTCTCAAGGGACTCTTCCGGCAATGCTATTACCGGGATTTTTCCAGCCTTCTGAGCAGCCTGGGCTGCCTGGGACAACATGCCGGAGAGATGGTGTCTGACTGCAACTATCCCGTTGATTTTGTTCAAATTTACCAAAATATCACCTGCCCTAGAATTTAAATAAAAATATCCAGTTTACGCATGAATTATAGCACAATACGAACAGATTGATAATTCGCGAGTTGAGCGTCCCTCGTAAGGGTTAAAAAAGTAAATAGCTCATGGTGGCAAACATGGCCACCATGAGCTATCAGAATACGCGTTATGCCGCATTTATTTTATGGCGTAAGCTACCTGGACGTTGATGATGATGTCAGATTCCCCCGGCGAGATAGCTGTCTCGGGCACAGCGCCGGCGGCAGCATCCCTGGCAAAATAGACTCCATTGTAAGGGATAGGCGGAGTAGAGATATTCTCTGAAACATAGGTAGGTTTACCCAGTGTTACCCCTGACAGTGAAGCAAGCTGCTCTGCTTTACTTTTAGCATCTTTCATGGCCTTTTCCCGCGCCTCGGCATAATATTGCTCGGGGTTATCTACCGTGAAATTGATTCCGTTGATCCGGGTCAGATCACCGCCGGCCTCAGCCACTTTATCGATTATGGATCCTGCATTCTCCACGTCCCTGATCTTGGCGATAACCATATTGTTCACCCGGTAGCCAACTACTACTTCCTGCGAACCCTCGTCATCCCACCGTGTTACCTGATATATACTGAAATTGGCAGTCTGGATATCTTGTTCCGCCACACCGGCTTCTTTTAAAGCTGTCATGATTTTATCCATAGCGGCAGCAGCCTGTGATTGGGCTTCGGATACGGTAGCTGCTTGAGAAGAAACTCCCAGATTCAGGTTAGCTATATCGGGGACCACGATAACTTTTCCTTCGCCGCTGACCCAGATTCCAGTCTGTTGACTGTTCAGATTTACATCTACTGGCAGAACATCTGAAGCCGTTACGCCGGCAGCGGTACAGCCAGTCAGGCCGGCCAACAGCACCAGCAAAGCCAGTCCTGCTGTTAAAAACAGTTTGATTTTCATATTAGCCTCCAAAATTTTAGTTTCTATAATATAAAACGAATATGGCATGGAAAGGTTAGCAAGCACTTTAACTTAATCTTAACTAAAGGTTATCGAGGAATGGCAGGGGAAAGTCATAAGTTTTTGGCTGGATGAGAAAAATTTGCTCCTTCTTGCTTGGGGGAGAGCCTGCTTCATATCCCTCTCCTGATACAGGTCCTGTTAAAGGAGCAGTCCTTTCTCCTGTGATCTTTAGTCCTTACCGGGCGGACTGGGACATATTACTGATAGCCCTGTCATATTCATTCACGGATTTGGCAATAGCGTCACGGATTGCCGGTCTCACCTCAGGAGGAGCATTATCGAGGGCCTTTTCCAGGTCAGCCAGACGAGCCCAATGGCTGTCAATAATCTTCTTAAGGATCTCCCAGTCTTCGGATTGGGTGATATTGGCCGGAAGATTGGAATAACCGGGTCCGCCGTGGATTGACCAGTTCTGGACGCTTACTTCCGGAGTGCTGAACCGGGAGGCAGCTAGCCCTCTTTCTACAGAATCCAGATTGGTATCCGGCAGCGCAGTTTCCGGAATAGCTCGAGAAGCTGCGGACATTGGAGTCTCCGGAGCCGGCTGAGGCGCGCTGAATGGAGCTGCCTGTAATGTCTCCGCAGGTGCATCGGCAGCAACCCCCGGAGCTGAGGCAGCTCCCAATGCAGGCTCCCGGATCATGGATTTATCATCCGGTAGTCCGGTATCAGGTTGTGCCGGAAGGTCCGCATTAATACCGGAAGGTTCAGACCTGTCCCTGCCCCCGGCCAGGTTAGACGATATATTCTCCAGATTGGTATTTAAAAGCTGGGCTGTTATCTGGACTTCCTGCGAATCGCCCTTGGAGGCCATGTAAACTATTTCTTCTGTCCGCCGGTCAGCAAATTTGTTATTCAGTTCCGCTTTGCCCAGGTCGGAAGGAGTAACCGCCAGTTGTACCTTTTCCGATGCCAGCTTAACGGAATACAGGGGATCATCCGGCATACTGAAGCTGGACGCAGCCACCACACCTCCGCCGCTTAAAACCATAACCACTACGGCAATCACCGCGAGAGACCAGCCTGGCTGTCGCTGCCAGATCCAGGAAAGGAATGGATTCTGTCGGCTCTTTTTCATCTCCATATCACGGAGAGCGGATTGAAACTCGTACCTGGCCCGGGCTCTAAATTCTGCCCTCGGCTGAACATTGGAGGCGATTTTGGCATGTAGAGCAGTGCGCAGCAGGGGTTCCAGTTCGGCTGCTTGCTCCGGATAATCCCGCAGGCACTGTTCGACAGTCCCTCCCTTCAGGATCCGGTCCAGACATTCACTTAATATATCGTTAAATTTATCGTCCTGATTCATTTCTCATCTACCGTCAAGGCTTTTCTCAGGGCCACCACCGCGCTGTGCTGTAATGCTTTGATTGCGCCTTCAGTTTTACCCATTATTCCGGCGCATTCAGCTACCGAAAGTTCCCCTGCAAATCTTAATGATAAGACTTCCTGTTGAGCAGCAGTCAATTTCTGAGTGGCTCTCTTTAATTCTTCTATATCCATCTTGTTTTCGATTTTTCTTCTAGGATCATATTCTTTATTAGTTTTAGGTATGCCATCTATTTCATCTG